>NZ_JAMYPY010000015.1:0-155192 GCF_040320605.1 Mesorhizobium sp. M0659 | reverse complement strand
CCCCTCCCCCCGTAAGCCTCCCGGGCGTTTGGGTGGGGGGGGTGGTTTTTTTTATATAGTATGTGTTTGGGGCGGGGCGTTTGCCCGCCCGGCGCGCGCGGGGGGGGGGGGGGCGGCGCGGTCCAGTCAAGGATGATTATCAGTCCTTGGAGACGAAGCGGGACGGATGGATGTCCATCACATTGTCATCGAAGCCATGCAGCTTCGAGGAAACGATATCGTGGAAGCTGTAGTAGAGAAGCGGAATGTTGCCAACGTCATCGACAAGGATGCGCTCGGCCTCGGTGAGGTCCTTCATGCGCTCTTCCGGCTTGCCGCCGGCAGCCGCGGCCTTGTCCATGGCCGCCTCATATGCCGGGCTGACGTAGCTCGAATAGTTGTTGCCGCTGGCCTTGCGGGTGATGCCGAGGAAGGTCTCGGGATCCTTGTAGTCGGCGATCCAGGCGGCACGCGCCACGTCGTAGTTGCCCTTCTGCTCGAGGAAGGAATAGTGGGTCTTGGTATCGGTGTTGAGCAGCGTGATCTCGACGCCAAGCGGCTTCAACTGTTCCTGGATGGCAACCGCGGTGTTCTTGTGGTTTTCCGAGGTGTTGTAGCGGATCTCCATCTTCAGCGGATGCTCGGGCGTATAGCCGAGTTTCTCAAGGATCTTCTTGGCGGCGTCCTCGCGGTCGATCTGCGGCATGTCGGCGTATTTGGCCATTGCCGGCGTGTAGCCGGCGATGCCCGGAGGCACCATCGAATAGCCGGGCAGCATGGAATTCTGCCAGACCTTTTCGGCCAGGAAGTCGCGGTCGATCGCCATCGAGATGGCGTTGCGCAGCTCGACATTGTCCCAGGGCGCCTTGTCGGTCTTGATCGCGTAATAATAGGTGCCGAGATACGGTCCGACGCGGACCTGATCGCCGAACTTGGTCTTGAGGTCAGCGAGCTGTTCGGTCGGCAGGTCGCCGTAGCTGTCGAGTTCGCCTGCCTCGAAGCGCTTCATCGCCGAAGAGCGGTCTTCGGTCGGGATGTAGTTGACGACGTCCATCTTGACGGTCGCGGCATCCCAGAATTTCGGATTCTTGACCAGCTTCATGTGGTCGTTGGGAATCCACTCGGCCAATGTATACGCGCCGTTCGAAACGAGATTGCCCGCCTTGATCCAGTCGGCGCCGAGCTTGTCGATCGAGGCCTTGTTGACCGGATAGGTAGCTTGGTGGGTCAGCATCTCCAGGAAGTATGGCGTCGGCGCCTTCAGCGTCACTTCCAGGGTGTTGGCGTCGATCGCCTTGACGCCCATGTCCTCGGGCTTGCCTTTCTTGGTGTTGACTTCCTCGGCGTTCTTCACGGGATAGAGCATGGAAGCGTATTCAGCGGCGGTCGCCGGATCCTCCAGCCTACGGAAGGAATAGACGAAGTCGTCCGCCGTCACCGGGCTGCCATCCGACCACAAGCCGTCCTTGCGCAGCTTGAAGGTGTAGACGGTGCCGTCATCAGATACCGTCCAGCTTTCGGCGGCGCCCGGGATGAGGTTCGTCTTCTGATCGTGCATGACCAGTCCCTGGAACAGGTCGCGTATGATATCGGCTTCGTAGACGGTCGAGGTCTTGTGCGGATCGACCGTCTCCGCTTCGGCGGCGCTGCCTCTGTTATAGACGGTCTCGGCAAGGGCCGGCGTCAGGAACGTGCCTGCGGCAAAGGTCATGGTCGCGGCGACAAGCGTCGCCTTCAGCATATTTTTCAGCATGAAGTCTCTCCCTGTGGCGCTGCCCATCGGCTGCGCCTTACGAGTGTTGACGCCCCGGAACCGATTTCTGGCCCCTTCGAGCGCGCCGCCGGTTCCCGTTCCGGCAGCTGGTGGCAGGAGACTAGACAGACGGAAATATTATTTCAACCGAGTCTTGCTTGACGCTAAGTGAGCATCCTACCCTAAATCAGCCATAGCTAATCTATATTACCAGGTTCAATTGGGTGCAGCTTTTGGTTGTGCTGTAATTTTGCGCTTTGCCCTCAGCAGTTGTAATTAGCGCAACCATCTGGAAACATTCCAGGAATGCCGTTCGTGGCCAAGCTCGACGAAAGTACCGAAGAAGCCCGAAAATGAAAAACGTGGCGCCGGTGACGTTGCGCGGATCACTCGGCACGGTTGCACGCGGACACGATCTTTTTTGAAGCCGGACGGCGTCCCTGAAAGATCAGCCTACCTTGCCGACAAACCAGCCCAAGGCCGGCAGCAACAGCCCCTCCTCCTGCAGGACGGCACCGCCACCCAGAGCGATCGCCTCCACAGGCTGGAGATCCGGCGGCAGTCGCCAGTCGGCCGGCTTGTCGGCGAAATTGAAGACGCAGAGCAATGTCTCGTCCTCGCCCTGCCGGATGAAGGCAAGGACATCCCCCTCGGTATCGAGAAAGCGGATCGGGCCCTTGACCAGTGCCGGATGCGCCTTGCGCAAGGCGAGCATCGTCCGGTAGCCGGCGAGCACGGACTTGTCGTCGGCGTTCTGGATATCGACCGCCCGAGCGCCGTGGCTTTCCGGCACCGGCAGCCAGGGTTTTCCCGAGGAAAAACCGGCATTGTCGGCGCCCGCCTCCCAGACCATCGGTGTGCGGCAGCCGTCCCTGCCTTTGACCCCCGGCCAGAAACGGATGCCGACGGGATCGCGCAGATCCTCGAAGGTCAGTTCCGCCTCCTCCAGCCCAAGCTCTTCGCCTTGGTAGAGACAGATCGAGCCGCGCAGGCAGGAGAGCAAAGCGATAGCGAATGTCGCCACCGCATCTGGATCGCCGCCCGGCCGCGTCCAGCGGCTGACATGGCGCACGACATCGTGGTTGGAGAACGCCCAGCAGACCCAGCCGTCGGCGACAGCTGCCTCGAAGGCCTCGACACAGCCGCGCACATGGGCGGCTGAGAATTGCTGGCCGAGCAGGTCGAAGGTGTAGCACATGTTGAGCTTGTCGCCGCCGGATGTGTAGGCGGCCAGCGTCTGCAGGGAACGGCCTTCGTCGCCGACCTCGCCGACACTGGCGCGGCCGTCATATTCGTCGAGCAAAGCGCGGAAGCGCCTGAGGAAACCGAGGTTTTCCGGTTGCGTCTTGTCGAACAGATGCTCCTGGAAGAGATAGGTGTTGGTTTCGCCATTGGTGCCGGCGACGCTCGACGCCAGCGGCGGATTGCTGCGCAGCCAGCGGTCGTGGACATAGTAGTTGACCGTATCCAGGCGGAAGCCGTCGACGCCGCGCTCGAGCCAGAACCGCACCGTCTGCAACAACGCGTCTTGAACCTCAGGATTGTGGAAGTTGAGGTCCGGCTGCGAGGCGAGGAAATTGTGCATGTAGTATTGCCGGCGGGTCGCGTCCCACTCCCAGGCCGGGCCGCCGAAGACCGACAGCCAGTTGTTGGGCGCGTTGCCGTCCGGCCTGGTGTCGGCCCAGACATACCAGTCAGCCTTGGGATTATCCTTGCTGGCACGGCTCTCTACAAACCATTCGTGCTTGTCGGAGGAGTGCGACAACACCTGATCGATGATCACCTTCAGGCCGAGCCTGTGCGCCTCGGCAACCAGCGCGTCAAAGTCGTCGAGCGTGCCGAACATCGGATCGACCGCCTGATAGTCGGAGACGTCGTAGCCCATATCGGCCATTGGCGATTTGAAGAAGGGCGACAGCCAGACGGCGTCGACGCCGAGCGAGGCGACGTGCGCCAGCCGTGAGGTGATGCCTGAGAGGTCGCCGCTGCCGTCGCCGGTGGTGTCCTGGAAGGAGCGAGGATAGATCTGGTAGATGACGCAGCCGCGCCACCAGTCGGCGCTGTGTTCGGGTCCCGGCTGGGCATTGTCGTCGGCCATCACGGACCCTTCCTGGCGCGGGCCTTTGCGGTCCGGCGCTCGATCATGAAACTGACACTGCGGCCGGGCAGCGGCCACGCGAGGTCGACCGCTTGCGCTTCAACAGCCGGCTGCCATTCAAACCCTTGCCTCGCGGGCAGCGTGAAGACGCATTGGCGGCGATCGCCATTGACGATCACAGCCAGGCGGCCTTCCCCGCCATCGCCGAGCAGCATGACGAGGCGATGGCGCGAGCCATCGTTCCAGTCGGCTTCGCCGAGCGGCGCGCCGGTCTCGGTCAGCCAGGCGACGTCGGGCGTTTCAGAACCGGCCGGCGGCTCTCCGGTCAGGAAGCGCGTATCGGAAAGCGCCGGCACCGCGCCGCGCAGAGCTGCGAGCGCGGACACATGGGCTTCCAGCCCGACGTCGCGCCCGGCCCAGTCGAGCCAGGTGATGGCGTTGTCCTGCGCATAGGCGTTGTTGTTGCCCCCTTGCGTGCGGCCGAATTCATCGCCCGCCGTCAGCATGATGGTGCCGCGCGAGGCAAACAGAGTGGCGAGCAGCGCGAAGCGATCATGGGAACGGGCCTCGGCAATCGCCTTGTCCGAGGTTTCGCCCTCGACGCCGTTGTTCCAGGACAGGTTCTCATTGTGGCCGTCGCGGTTCTTCTCGCCATTGGCCTGGTTGTGCTTGGCTTCATAGGCGACGATATCGGCCAGCGTCATGCCATCGTGTGCGGCGATGAAGTTGACCGTGCGGCTGGCGGATTGGCCCTCCCTGCCGAACACATCGGAGGAGCCGGCGAGCCTTGTCGCCAGCGCACCGACCGCGCCGGCATCGCCGCGCCAGAAGCGCCTGACGTCGTCGCGGTAGCGGTCGTTCCATTCGAGGTAAGGCGGCCGGAAATTGCCGAGCTGATAGCCATTCGGGCCGATGTCCCACGGCTCGGCGATCAGCACCCTATCGGCAAGCAGAGGATCGCCAGCGATGGTCTCGAGCAACGGGGCCGCCGGATCGAATACGCCAGCGACGCGGCCGAGGACCGGCGTCAGGTCGAAGCGGAAACCGTCGACGCCGGCATGGCGGACGAAATGGCGTAGCGTGTCGAGTACCATGTCGCGAACGACCGGATGGTCGCAGGCAATGGTATTGCCGGTGCCGGTATCGTTGGCCAACCTGCCGTCCGGCTCGCTGCGGTAGTAGGCTTGATTGTCGAGGCCGCGCAGCGACAGCGTTGGCCCGAGCCGGTCACTTTCGCCGGTATGATTGAAGACGAGATCGAGGATGGTGCCAATGCCAACCCTGCGCAGCACCCCCACAGTATCGCGCAACTCGGCGATGCCGCCGGGCGCCAGGCGCGGGTCGAGCGCCATGAAGGTGACTGGGTTGTAGCCCCAGGCATTGCTGAGGCCCAGCGGCGGCAAATGGCGCTCATCGATCCATGCCGTCACGGGCATCAGCTCAACGGCGGAGACGCCGATCTTTCTGAGGTGTTCGAGGATGGCCGGATGCGCAAGTGCCGCAATGGTGCCGCGCTGCGCTTGGGGCACGTCCGGATGCAGTCTGGTGAAGGAACGGACATTGAGTTCGTAGATCAGACCGCCCGGCTGGAACAAAGGCGCCTTGGCCGGCAGCGGCTTGGGCAGCGCGCGGGCGACGGTCTTCGGCATCAGCGGCGCGGTATCGGTGCCTTCGTTGCGCCGGACGGCAAGCCGCCAATGATGCTGGTAGGGCCGGTCTATCTCGACGGCGTAGGGATCGGTGAGCAGCTTGTCGGGATCGAACCACAGCCCGCGCTCCGGCGCATATTCGCCGTCGGCGCGAAAGCCGTAGCGCGTACCCGCGGCAAGGCCGGCGACGAACAGCGCATGGACGCTCTCGCCTTCCGGCTGAAGTTCGAGCCGGTCGATTTCACGGGCGCCGGTGTCGTCGAAGATCGACACCCACAGGCGCCGCGCGGATGACGACCAGGCGGCGAAGCGGATGCCTTCGGGAGTGACGGTTGCGCCGAGCTGGGTCATCGGCGCATCCTCCACTCTCCCCCTTGTGGGGAGGGTCGCGAACGAAGTGAGCGGGGTGGGGGTCGGCGCGGGGAAAGCGCTTTACGAGCACCCCCAACCCGATCCGCTGCGCGGATCGACCCTCCCCACAAGGGGGAGGGTAAAGACGTCACCACCCTCAAGTAATCACGCTCGGCTTGTTGCGCCCGGTGTGGCTCTTGATCCCGGCGATATCATCGGCAGCCGCGATCAGGTCAGCGAGCGCCTCTTGCGTGTCGAGATCATGCCGCGCTCTGTCCGGCTCGTAGCGCTCGATGTAGACGCGCAGCGTAGCACCCGACGTGCCGGTGCCGGACAAACGAAACACGACACGCGAGCCGCCTTCGAACAGGATGCGGATGCCCTGGTTCTTGCTCACCGAACCGTCGACGGGATCGTGATAGGCGAAGTCGTCGGCATTGGCGATCTTCAGTCCGCGCACGCTGGTGCCGGGCAGCGAAGCGAGCTTGGCGCGCAACTCGTCGACCAGGGCGTTGGCGCGCTCGGTTTCGACCTCCTCATAGTCATGACGTGAATAGTAATTGCGGCCGTAGGTCGCCCAATGTTCGGTAACGACGTCCTTGCAGCTTTCGCCGCGCACGGCCAGGATGTTCAGCCACAACAGCACCGCCCACAGCCCGTCCTTTTCACGGACATGGTTCGAGCCGGTGCCGGCGCTTTCCTCGCCGCAGATCGTTGCCATGCCGGCATCGAGCAGATTGCCGAAGAACTTCCAACCGGTCGGCGTTTCGTAGATGCCGATGCCGAGCTTTTCGGCGACGCGGTCGGCAGCGCCGCTGGTCGGCATCGAGCGGGCGATGCCTTTGAGGCCGTCCTTGTAGCCCGGCGCCAATTGCGCATTGGCGGCAAGCATGGCCACCGAATCCGACGGGGTGACGAAAATGCCCTTGCCGATGATGAGATTGCGGTCACCGTCGCCGTCGGAAGCGGCGCCGAAATCGGGCGCATCCGGTCCCATCATCTCGTCATAGAGATGCTTGGCGTGGACCAGGTTCGGATCCGGGTGATGGCCGCCAAAATCCGGCAGCGGCTTGTAGTTGCGGCAGGTGCCATTCTCCGCGCCGAGCCGGCGCTCGAGGATTTCCTTGGCATACGGGCCGTTGACCGCATGCATGGCGTCGAAGCGCATGCGGAAGCCGTATTTGAAATTGGCGCGGATGGCGTCGAAGTCGAACAGGCTCTCCATCAATTCGGCATAGTCGGTGACCGGGTCGATAATCTCGACCGCCATGCCGCCGGCGGTCACCGTGCCGATCTTATCGATGTCGATCTGGTCGATGTCGGCGGTCTTGAAGCTCGAAATCGTCTTGGTCTTTTCGAAGATCGCGTCGGTCAGCTTTTCCGGCGCCGGGCCGCCATTGCCGGCATTGTACTTGATGCCGAAATCCTCGTGCGGGCCGCCCGGATTGTGACTGGCCGACAGGATGATGCCGCCGAAGGTCTTGTATTTGCGGATGACATGCGACGCCGCCGGCGTCGACAATATGCCGCCCTGCCCGACCATCACCTTGCCGAAGCCGTTGGCCGCCGCCATGGCGATGGCCTTCTGGATGACCTCGCGGTTGTAGAAGCGGCCGTCGCCGCCGATCACCAGCGTCTTGCCCTCAAAGCCCTCCAGCGCGTCGAAGATCGACTGGATGAAGTTCTCGGCATAGTGCTCCTGCTGAAAGACAGGCACCTTCTTGCGCAGGCCGGACGTGCCGGGTTTCTGGTCGAGATAGGGTTTGGTGGCGACGGTCCGGATCATGCTTCAGGCAACCCTTTTCGAAAGCAGCAGGCGGTAAAGTTCAACGTATTTGTCGGCGCTCTTGTCCCAGGAGACATCGGCCTTCATGCCCTGGCGCTGGATCTGTTCCCAGACGGCCGGGCTCGAATGCGCATCGACCAGCCGGCGGATGGCGTGCAGCATGGCGCCGCCACTATTGGGCGCGAACTGGAAGCCGGTGGCGACACCGGCCGAGATCGCTGCTTCATTGGCGTCGATGATGGTGTCGGCAAGGCCGCCGGTGCGGGCGACGACGGGCACGCAGCCATAGCGCAGGCCGTAAAGCTGGGTCAGCCCGCAAGGCTCGAAGCGCGACGGGATGACGATGGCGTCGCAGCCGCCCTGCATGGTGTGGGAAAGCCCCTCGTCATAGCCGACGACGACGCCGACACGGCCGCGATGGCGGGCGGTGGCAGCCAGCAGCGCGCCTTCCAGGCCGGCGTCGCCTGAGCCGAGGATCGCCAGCCGCGCGCCGGTGGCGACGACGCCGTCGACCACAGCCGCCAGTATGTCCATGCCCTTCTGCCAGGTCAGCCGGCTGACGACGCAGACGATCGGACTGTCGTCGCGCTCGAGGCTGAAGCGGTCCTCGACAACCGCCCGGTTGGGAAGCCGAGCCTTGAGCGTCGCGGCGGAGTAGGCCGACACCAGATGCTTGTCGGTCTGCGGGTTCCAGATGTCGGTGTCGATGCCGTTGACGATGCCGTAGAGGTCGGAAGAGCGCATGTTGATGAGGCCGTCGAGGCCCATGCCGAATTCCGGCGAGCGGATTTCCTGGGCATAGGTGGGGCTCACCGTGGTGATCGCCCAGGCCGCCTGCAGGCCGGCCTTGAGGAAGCCGACGCCGCCATAGTATTCTACGCCGTCGAGCGCCATCGCCGCGGCCGGCAAGCCGAGCTCGCCAAAAATGCCGGCGCCGAACTGACCCTGGAAGGCAAGATTGTGCACGGTGATCAGCGACGGCACGCCGACCGCCTTGCCGTAGCGCATATAGGCCAGCGTCATCGCCGACTGCCAGTCATGGGCGTGGACGAGATCCGGCTGGTAGCCGGAAATGGCGCCGCCGGCGATATCGCCACCGACCTGGCTCAGCGCAGCAAAACGCCGCCAATTGTCGGGCCAATCGGCGCCGGCCGCATTGCCGTAAGGGCCGCCGGGACGATCGTAGAGATGCGGCGCGTCGAGCACGAACAGGTCGAGCCCGGCGATCTTGACGGCATGGACCGAAGCCTTGCCGCCCTGCAGCAGCGGGTATTGGTAGACAGCCTTCTTTTTCTTGAAGGCGTCCATCACCTGGGGAAAGCCGGGGATGAGCGTGCGCATGGTCACGCCCTTGGCGGCCAGCGCGATCGGCAATGCACCGGTCACATCGGCAAGTCCGCCGGTCTTGATCAGCGGGAATATCTCGGGCGTGACCGACAGAACCTGCATGCGTTTATGGTATCCCGTCTTACAGCTTCAGCTTGTCGATCATGTCCTGCGTGACCAGGCAGATGCCCTTTTCCGAGACCCGGAAACGCTTGGCGTCGAGAACAGGGTCTTCGCCAACCACCAGCCCTTCCGGTATCCTTACACCGTGGTCGATGACGACGCGCTTCAACTTTGCGTTCCGGCCGACATGAACGTCGGGCAGCATGACGACCTCTTCCAGCGTCGAATAGGAGTTGATGCGCGCCCCGGTGAAGATCAAGCTGCGCTTCAGCGAAGCACCCGAGACGATGCAGTCGCCTGAGACCAGCGAGGAGACGGCCGAACCGCGCCGGCCATCCTCGTCATGCACGAACTTTGCCGGCGGCTTCAATTCGGCATAGGTCCAGATCGGCCAGTCGCGGTCGTAGAGGTCGAGTTCGGGAGTGATGTCGGTCAGGTCGATATTGGCTTCCCAGTAGGCGTCGACCGTGCCGACATCGCGCCAATAGGCTTCGTTCTCGGCCGTCGAGCGCACGCAGGACTTGGCGAAGCGATGCGCGATCGCCTTACCGTGCTGGACGATGTAGGGGATGATGTCCTTGCCGAAGTCGCGGCTCGAACCCGGCTCGGCCGCATCGCGGCGCAGTTGTTCCATCAGGAACTTGGTCTTGAAGACATAGATGCCCATAGAGGCCAGCGCGAATTCCGGCTTGTCGGGAATGCCGGGCGGGTCGGCGGGCTTTTCGACGAAGGCGATGATGTTGTCCTTGCCATCGACATGCATGACACCGAAGCCGGTCGCTTCCAAGCGCGGCACTTCGAGGCAACCAACAGTGACGTCGGCATTGGCGTCGACGTGCTGGCGAAGCATCAGCTCGTAGTCCATCTTGTAGATATGGTCGCCGGCCAGGATCACCATATATTCAGGGCCATAGGCCTCGATGATGTCGATGTTCTGGTAGACGGCGTCGGCGGTGCCTTCATACCACTGGGTTTCCGAGACACGCTGCGAGGCCGGCAGGATGTCGAAGCTTTCGTTTCGCTCCGGGCGCAGGAAGTTCCAGCCGCGCTGCAGGTGGCGGATCAGCGAATGCGCCTTGTACTGGGTGGCGACACCGAGGCGACGAATGCCGGAATTCAGCGCATTGGACAGCGCGAAATCGATGATGCGCGTCTTGCCGCCGAAATAGACGGCCGGCTTGGCCCTGCGGTCGGTCAATTCCTTGAGCCGGCTGCCGCGGCCGCCGGCCAGCACATAGGCCATGGCATCGCGCGCCAGCGGCTGGGTTCTCTTCAAGTCTGCCATTTTTACCCTCCCAAATTACCAGTCTGGAGCATCGCCCGGTCCGCAACGAGTCGACGGACCTAATCCGAAACGAGTTGACGGACCTAGTCCGCAACGAGTTGACGGATCTAGTCCGCAACGAGTTCAAGCATGATCGTCGACAGCGGCGGCAAAAGCATCGTTGCCGAAATGCCTCCTCCTTCCGCCCTTGCTTCGACCACACCGCCATTGCCCTTGCCCGAACCACCATAGTCCGAAGCGTCGGTGTTGATGATTTCGCGCCATTTGCCGACCTTGGGCAATGGCACGCGATAATTGTCGCGCGGCACTGGCGTGAAGTTGGAAATGACGGCGATCGGGTTGCCGCCGGGCGCGCTGCGCAGCCAGGCGAAGACCGAATTTTCCTTGTCGTCGACGATCAGCCAGGAGAAGCCGTCCGGCTCGCAGTCGCGCGCATGCAGCGCCGGGCGCGAGCGGTAGAGATAGTTGAGGTCGCGCACCGTCTGCCAGACGCCGCGATGCGGGTGGAAGTCGAGCAGGTTCCAGTCGAGCGCGCGCGCCTCGCTCCACTCGCGGCGCTGGGCGAATTCCTGGCCCATGAACAACAGCTTCTTGCCGGGATAGCCCCACATGAAGGCATAGAAGGCGCGCAAAGTCGCGAACTTCTGCCAGTCGTCGCCGGCCATCTTGCCGAGCAGCGTGCCCTTGCCGTGCACGACCTCGTCATGGGACAGCGGCAGCACGAAATTCTCGGAGAAGGCGTAGGTCAGGCCGAAGGTCAGGTCGTTGTGGTGATGTTTGCGGAAGATCGGCTCCTTGGCGAAATACTCCAGCGTGTCGTGCATAAAGCCCATGTTCCATTTGAAGCCGAAGCCCAGCCCGCCTTCATGCACCGGCGCCGAGACCTTCGGCCATGAGGTCGATTCCTCGGCGATGGTCATCACGCCGGGATGGTGGCCGTAGACCTCCTTGTTCATCTTCTGCAGGAAGGAGACTGCTTCGAGGTTTTCGCGGCCGCCCTTCTCGTTGGGGATCCACTCGCCGGCCTTGCGCGAATAATCGAGGTAGAGCATCGAGGCCACCGCATCCACGCGCAAACCGTCGACATGGTATTTCTCGGCCCAGAACAGCGCATTGTTGACCAGGAACGACACCACCTCGCGGCGGCCGAAATTGTAGATCGCGGTGTTCCAGTCGGGATGAAAACCCTTGCGCGGATCGGCATGCTCATAAAGCGCTGTGCCGTCGAAATTGGCCAGGCCATGCGCATCGACCGGGAAATGCGCCGGCACCCAGTCGAGGATGACGCCGACGCCGGCGCGGTGCGCACCGTCGACGAAACGGGCGAAGCCGTCGGGGTCGCCGAAGCGCGCCGAGGGGGCATAAAGTCCGGTTGTCTGATAACCCCATGACGGGTCATAGGGATGTTCGGAGATCGGCAGGAACTCGATGTGGGTGAAGCCGGTCTCGACAGCATAGGGGATGAGCTGGTTGGCGAGTTCGTCCCATGACAGGAAGCTGCCATCATCGTGCTGCTGCCACGAACCGGCATGGACCTCGTAGATCGATATGGCTTCGCGCCGGGGATCGGCCTTTCGCCAGTAATTGCGATGCGCCTCGTCGCCCCATTCATGCGCCGGCGGCACCGCCGTCACTGAGGCTGTGGCCGGGCGCAATTCCGACTTGAAGGCGAACGGATCGGCCTTGAGCGGCAGGCGCACGCCGTCGGGGGCAATGATCTCGTATTTATAGGGGTGGCCGGCGCCGATATCGGGAATGAACAGTTCCCAGATGCCGGTGTCGCGGCGGTCGCGCATCGTGTGCCGGCGGCCGTCCCATTCGTTGAAGTCGCCGACCACGGAGACGCGCCTTGCATTGGGCGCCCAGACGGCGAAATGGACGCCCGACGCGCCTTCATGGTCGAGGAGATGGGCGCCGAGCTTGTCGAACAGCCTGAGGTGCGACCCTTGCGCGATATAGTAGTCGTCCATCGGGCCGAGCACCGGGCCGAAGGAATAGGGATCGGTCAGCCACCAGTCGCCGCCGGCATTTTCGGCGTGATAGCGCAGCGGCTGACGCTTCTTGATCGACAGTCTGCCTTCGAAGAAACCGGCGTCGTCGCGCCGCGTGAGTTCGCCGGCGTTCTTGCCGGCCAGCGTGTATGCGGTGACGAACTCGGCATTGGGGACGAAGCAGCGGGCAACCAGGCTCTTGCCGGCATCATGCACGCCCAGGATTGCAAAAGGATCGCCATGCGTGCCTGCAACAATTGCGGCGACATCGCCGGCTGACGCCAGCCCGTCCGACCCGCTCGTCGTCGCGGTCGCGCGCGGTTTCTTCATCAGGCGGTGTCCCTCCCTGGGAACCAGTTCTTGTGCACAAGACCCATTGTCGTGGCCTCATGCAATCATATCAGGCGGGCACGTTCCAGATTTCTTTCGCATATTGGCGGATCGTGCGATCGGAAGAGAACCAGCCGACGCGGGCAACGTTGCGGATCGCGCGCGCGTACCAATCGGGGCTGTTGCGCCAGACGGCGTCGACATCGCGCTGGGCGGCGGCATAGGCGTCGAAATCCGCCGCCACCATGAACCAGTCGCTGTTGTAGAGACCGTCGACCAGCTCGCGGTAGCGATCCGGCTGGTCGGGCGAGAACACGCCCGACGATACTGCGGCAACAGCCTGCGCCAATTCAGGGGAGCCCTCGATCACGGCGCGCGGGTTGTAGCCATTGCTGCGCCGCTCGGCGACTTCCGCCGTGCTCAGGCCGAAGATGAAGATGTTGTCGTCGCCGACGCATTCCTTGATCTCGACATTGGCGCCGTCGAGCGTGCCGATGGTCAAGGCGCCGTTCAGCGCGAACTTCATGTTGCCGGTGCCCGACGCCTCCATGCCGGCAGTCGAAATCTGCTCGGACAGGTCGGCGGCCGGCATCATCACCTCGGCCAGGCTGACATTGTAGTTCGGCACGAACACCACTTTCAGCAGCCCGCGCACCGACGGGTCGCTGTTGATGACCTTGGCGACGTCGTTGGCCAGTTTGATGATCAGCTTGGCATTGTGGTAGCTGGGCGCCGCTTTGCCGCCGAAAAATTTGACGCGTGGCATCCAGTCCAGCTCGGGATGCGAGCGGATCTGGTCGTAGAGCGCGATCGCTTCCAGGATGTTGAGCAGCTGGCGCTTGTATTCGTGGATGCGCTTGACCTGGATGTCGAACAGCGCCGACGGGTCGAGCTTGATGCCGAGCCGGTCGGCGACCAGATTGGCGAGCTTGACCTTGTTGGAGCGCTTGACGGCGGCGAACTTGTCGCGGAAGGCGGAGTCGCCGGCAAAGGCTTCGAGCCCCTTGATGGCGTCGATGTCGTCGAGGAAACGGTCCCCGATCGCCGCGCGGGTGAGCGCGGTGAGGCCTGGATTGCACTGGATCAGCCAGCGCCGTGGCGTGATGCCGTTGGTCTTGTTGTTGATGCGATCGGGATAGAGCTTGTGGAGATCGGCAAACACCGTCTCCTTCATCAGCTCGGTGTGCAACGCCGACACGCCATTGATCGAGTGCGAGCCGACAAAGGCCAGGTTACCCATGCGCACGCGGCGGTCGCCATTTTCCTGGATCAGCGAGATGCGGCTGATCTGCTCGTTTGAGAACTGGTTGGTGGCGCGCGCCTCAAGCAGCACCTGCGCATTGATGGCGTAGACGATCTGCATGTGGCGCGGCAAAAGCCGCTCGAACAGCGGCACCGGCCAGCTTTCCAGCGCCTCTGGCAGCAGCGTGTGGTTGGTGTAGCCGAAGGTGCGCTTGGTGATGTCCCAGGCCTGGTCGAAATCCATGCCGTGGACGTCCATCAGCAGGCGCATCAGCTCCGGCACGGCGATCGCCGGATGGGTGTCGTTGAGATGGATCGCCGCCTTGTCGGGCAGCGAGGCGAGATCGCCATACTGGCTGAGATGGCGCTGGACGATGTCCTGCAGCGACGCGGTGGAGAAGAAATATTCCTGCCGCAGCCGCAGTTCCTGGCCGGCCTTGTGGGAATCAGCGGGGTAAAGCACACGCGACAAGGCATCGGCCTTGTTGCTTTCGGCCAGCGCGCCGATGTGGTCGCCGGCGTTGAACTTGTCGAGCAGGATCGGATCGACCGGCATGCCGGACCAAAGCCGCAGCGTGTTGACGCGGTTGGCGCGCCAGCCGACCACCGGCGTGTCGTAGGCGACGGCCTGGACATGCTCGGTCGGCTTCCAGACGTGACGCTCGAGCCGGCCATCCTTGGAGGTGATCGATTCCACCGAGCCGCCGAAGCCGACCTCGAAGGCACGCTCCCGCCGCTCGAACTCCCAGGGGTTGCCGTGGTCGAGCCAGGTTTCGGGCAGTTCGACCTGCCAGCCGTCATGGATCTCCTGGCGGAACATACCGTTGGCGTAGCGAATGCCGTAGCCGTGGGCCGGAATGTCGACGGTCGCCATGCTTTCCATGAAGCAGGCGGCGAGCCGGCCAAGACCGCCATTGCCGAGCGCCGCATCCGGTTCGAGCCCGGCGATGAGGTCCAGGTCGACGCCCAGCGACTTGAGCGCTTCTCGCATATTGTCCATCAGGCCGAGATTGGAGAAGGCATCGCGCATAAGCCGGCCGATGAGGAATTCGAGCGACAGGTAATAGACGCGCTTTTCCTGCTGGGCGTAGGCCTCCTGCGTCGCCTGCATCCAGTGATCGACGATGCGGTCGCGCACGACCTTGATCGAGGCGGTCAGCCAATCATATTGCGTAGCAACGGACGTGCCTTTGCCGACCCGGTATTTGAGAGCCAGCAAGACTTCGTCGGCCAGCGTCTTGGGATCGGGTATTTCGAGATCGGGGGCTTTGGCTGTCATTGTTCGCGTCATACTGCCTCTCGTGATCGTGCTGCGATCATACCGGCTTTCGCTCTCAGTCCCAGCCTATCCTAGTGCATCGCAACATACGTTCAATCGATTTAGACCAGCATGCCGCCAGTTCCCCTGCGGCAATTTATCCGTCGAGCGGATCAGGCAGCGAGTGCAGCCTCCGGCGGAACCTTCGCTCCCGTCATGAAGGCGACGGCGTCGGACATGGTATATTGCTTGGGATCGATGACGCATAGGCGGCGGCCGAGCCGATGGATATGGATGCGGTCGGCAACCTCGAAGACATGCGGCATGTTGTGCGAGATCAGCACGATCGGCAGGCCTCGCTTCTTGACGTCGAGGATCAGTTCCAGCACGCGGCGGCTCTCCTTGACGCCGAGTGCCGCAGTCGGTTCGTCCATGATCACCACACGGCTGCCGAAAGCGGCGGCGCGCGCCACCGCCACGCCCTGACGCTGGCCACCCGACAGCGTTTCCACCGCCTGGCTGATGTTCTGGATGGTCATCAGCCCAAGCTCGGTCAGCTTGTCGCGGGCGCGCTTTTCCATTGCGGGCCGGTCGAGCATGCGAAGCCAGTCGCCGAGGAAGCCGGGTTTGCGGATCTCGCGGCCGAGGAACATGTTGTCGGCGATCGACAGGGCCGGCGACAAAGCCAGGTTTTGGTAGACCGTCTCGATGCCCGCCTCGCGCGCCTCCATGGGCGATTTGAAAGCGACAGCTTTGCCTTCGAGACGGATCTCGCCTTCGTCGGGCACGGCGGCGCCGGAAATCGCCTTGATCAGCGATGATTTGCCGGCGCCATTGTCTCCGATGACGGCCAGGATTTCGCCGGGGTAGAGGTCGAAGTCGGCATTGTCGAGGGCGGTGACACGGCCATAGCGCTTGATCAGGCCGCGCGCGGTGAGGATGGGTTCCACGGTCATGCCGAAACCTTTCTGATCCATTGGTCGATCGCCACGGCGCCGATGATCAGCACACCGGTGAGCAGCACCTTCCATTGCGGATCGGCGCCCAGCATGTTGAGGCCCATCGAGACGACGCCGACGATCATCGCGCCGAAAAGCGTGCCCAGAATTGAGCCGCGCCCGCCGAACAGTGAAATGCCGCCGATCACCGTCGCGGTTATCGCCTGCAGGTTGTAGTCGGTGACGGCGGCTGACGGCGAGATCGAGCCGTTGCGGCCGATGGAAACCCAGGCAGCGAAAGCGGCGATCAACCCGGCAAGGGTGTAGACCGTCATCAACACTTTCTTGGTCTGGATACCAGACAGCTTCGCCGCCTCCTGATCATCGCCAACGGCGTAGACATGGCGGCCCCAGGCGGTGTGATTGAGCACGTACCAGAGGATCAAAACGAGCACGACCGTGGCGATGACGCCCAGTGTCAGCACCGCCGTGCCGATCTTGAAACTCAGGGCAAAGAGATGCAGCAGCGGCGCCTGGGCGTCGACGTCGGTATCGCGGATCGTCTCATTGGCCGAATAGATGAAGTTCGTCGCCATGACGATGTTCCAGGTGCCGAGCGTGACGATGAACGGCGGCAGCTTCATGTAGGCGACCAGCAAACCGTTGAGCAGGCCGCAGGCTGCGCCGGCGGCAAGCCCGATGGGCACTGCGAGCACGGCCGGCATGCCGTAGCTGACCGCGCAATTGCCCATGATCACGGCTGAAATCACCATGATCACGCCGATCGACAGGTCGATGCCGGCGGTCAGGATGACCAGTGTCTGCGCGGCACCGAGGATGCCGACGATGGCGATCTGCTGCAGGATCAGCGTCAGCGTATAGGATGAGAAGAAACGCCCGCCAATGGCGATGCCGAAAATTACGATCGACAGGACCAGCACAATCAGCGGCACCGCCGCCGGCGTGGAGTGCAGGAAATGCTGGATGCGCTTGACGGCCGATTTGTGCTCGTCAAAGGCGGCAACGCTTGTGTCGCTGCTCGAGAGAACCTTCTCGAATTCCTGTGCTTGAGCCATGTTTCCTCCCCTGGGCTTCAGCTCCATGCCGAGACCCGCTCGCGCCTGTCCGGTCTGCTGCCGGGATTATTCGCGTGACGCATCGTCCACCCGAAGCGGCCGGGGATCAAGCCCCCGGCCGTCAGCTTGTCGCTGGCTGTCAGACAGCCATCAGCCCCAGCACTTGGCGAGGCCTTCCTTGGTGTCGATCGACTTCACGCCATTGGCCGGCTTGTCGGTGACGAGGTTGACGCCGGTGTCGAAGAAGTTCTTGCCTTCGGTCGGCTTCGGCTTGGCGCCGTCCTTGGCGAAGGCGGCGATCGCCTCGATGCCGAGTGCCGCCATCTGCAGCGGGTATTGCTGCGAGGTGGCGCCAATGACGCCTTCGGTCACCGACTTCACGCCGGGGCAGCCGCCATCGACCGAGACGATCAGCACCTGGCTTTCGAGACCGACCGCCTTGAGCGCCTGGTAGGCGCCGACAGCGGCGGGCTCGTTGATGGTGTGGATGACGGTGATGGAGTTGTCCTTCTGCAGAAGGTTTTCCATCGCCTTGCGGCCGCCTTCTTCATTGCCGTTGGTGACGTCGTGGCCGACGATGCGGGCATCGTCCTCATCGCCGATCTTGTTGGGATCCTTCACGTCGATGCCGAAGCCCATCATGAAGCCCTGGTCGCGCAGCACATCCACGGTCGGCTGCGAGGGGGTCAGGTCGAGGAAGCCGATCTTGGCGTCCTTGGCCTTGTCGCCGAGGGTCGCGGCTGCCCAGGCGCCGATCAGCTTGCCGGCTTCCAGATTGTCCGTCGCGAAGGTCGCGTCGGCGGCATCGATCGGGTCCAGCGGGGTATCGAGCGCGATCACCAGCAGGCCGGCGTCACGCGCCTTCTTCACCGTCGGCACAATGCCCTTGGTGTCGGACGCGGTGATCAGGATGCCCTTGGCGCCGTCGGCGATGCAGCTTTCGATCGCCGCCACCTGGCTCTCGCTATCGCCGTCGATCTTGCCGGCATAGGTCTTGAGGTCGACGCCAAGTTCCTTGGCCTTGGCGGTCGCGCCCTCCTTCATCTTGACGAAGAAGGGGTTGGTGTCGGTCTTGGTGATCAGGCAGGCGCCGACGCCGGCGGCCGATGCTGTCGAAGCAAACGCCATCAGGCCGAGGCCCGCCGCGGCGAACACGGTGGACTTCAATAAAGCTTTGGTCACGATCTTCCTCCCATGGAACCATGCGGATGCCGCCAACCGGCATCTCGAGCGCATCCACTGAAGTTCTCCCAGTGTGGACGCGCCCTCAAATGACACCAGCGGGAGCCGCCTGTCAATAATTAAATCACTCTTATTTATTATTGACAGCTTTGCGCGGTTCACTCATTCTGCCGCAAAAGCAGTAAGAATAAACCAAGGGAAGGAACAAGGGTGGAGACCGGCATTGCGAGGCACGGTTCGCCCGAGGCGGCCGCCAGCCGTCTCCACCGTGGCACCAACCAGAGCGGTATGCGCGACCACAATGAGCGGCTGGTGCTGTCGTTGGTTCGCCAGCACGGCAGCTTGGCCAAATCAGACATTGCGCGCATGACCGGGCTTTCAGCGCAGACCGTCTCGGTCATCATGCGCGAACTGGAGGAAGACAGCCTGCTGCTGCGCCAGGCGCCGTTGCGCGGCAAGATCGGCCAGCCCTCCATCCCGATGGCGCTGAACCCCGAAGGCGCCTTCTTCATCGGCCTCAAGATCGGCCGCCGCAGCGCCGAACTGGTGCTGATCGATTTCCTCGGAACTGTGCGTTCCATGCTGCAGCACTCCTACCGCTATCCGGCGCCGCGCGAGACGGTTGAGTTCGTCACCGAAGGCATGAAGACGATGCGCGCCGAACTGACACCTGCGCAGGACAAGCGCATTGCCGGGCTCGGCATCGCCATGCCGTTCGAACTGTGGAACTGGGCCGACACCGCCGGCGCGCCGCGCGACATCATGGACGAATGGCGCCATCGCGACATCCGTGCCGACATCCAGGCGCAGTGCGAATTCCCGGTCTATCTGCAGAATGACGCCACCTCCGCCTGCGGCGCCGAACTGGTGTTCGGCCAGACCGGCGGCGCGCGCGACTTCGTCTATTTCTATATCGGTGCCTTTGCCGGCGGCGGCATCGTGCTCAACGGCCGGCTGTTCGGCGGGCCAACCGGAAATGCCGGGGCGCTGGGTTCGATGCCGGTGCCGGGACCAGACGGCAAGCCGACGCAGCTCATCGACGTCGCCTCGATCGCCATGCTGGAAAAGGCGCTTAACGCACGCGGCATTGACGGCTCCTATCTCTGGACCTCGCCGCAGGAATGGGGCGAGATCGGCGCCGATCTGGACGACTGGATTGCCACCGCCTCGCAGGCGCTTGCCTACGCCATTGTCGCGGCGTCCTCGGTGATCGATTTCGAGGCCGCGGTGATCGATGGCTGGATGCCGCTCGCCGTACGCCGCCGGCTCGTCGATGCCGTCAGGCAGGCGATCGGCACCATTGACGGCGAAGGCCTGAAGCTTCCGGTGGTGCGCGAAGGCACCGTCGGCATCCATGCCCGGGCGCTGGGCGGCGCCAGCCTGCCGCTGTCCGAACGCTTCCTCATCGGTTCGACCACCATTTCCCGGAGCACCTGAATGCTGATCGGTATTCCGTCGCTGCTCGGTCCGGAGCTTCTGGCGACATTGCGCGCCATGGGCCATGGCGACGAGATCGCGCTTGTCGACGGCAACTATCCGGCGGAAGAACAGGCAAACCGGCTGATCCGCGCCGACGGTCTTCACCTCATACCGGTGCTTGACGCCATTTTGAGCGTTCTGCCGGTGGATGATTTCGTGCCGGAAGCGCTGTTTCGTGCCTCGGTCAAAGGCGATCCCTCGGTTGCAGATCCGGTCCACCTCGAGATCGAGGCGATCTGCACCAGGCGCGCGCCGGGCCGCAAGGTGGTTGCGCTGGCGGGCGCCGACTTCTATGCACGCGTCCGGTCGGCATATGCGATCGTCGGGACCAGCGAACCCCGGCTCTACGCCAACATCATCATCCGCAAGGGCGTGATCTATCCGCCGGAGAACAAGAAATCATGATCCTCTGCTGCGGCGAAGCCCTGATCGACATGCTGCCGCGCACCACGACACAGGGCGAGCCGGCCTTTGCGCCCTATGTCGGCGGCGCGGTGTTCAACACGGCGATCGCGCTTGGCCGCCTCGGCGCGCCCGCCGGCTTCTTTTCCGGCCTGTCGTCGGATCTGTTCGGCGGCCAGTTCCGCGAGGCGCTCGGCGCAAGCAAGGTCAGTTCCACCTATGCGCACACCTCCCCTCGCCCGACCACGCTCGCCTTCGTGCGGCTCACCAACGGCCAGGCGACCTACACTTTCTACGACGAAAACACCGCCGGGCGCATGCTGACGACAGAGGATCTGCCGAAACTGGGCGCCGAGATCGAAGCCATGCTGTTTGGCGCCATCAGCCTGATTTCGGATCCGGCGGGTGCTGCCTACGAAGAATTCATGAAACGCGAGCACCAACGCCGCGTCATGATGCTCGACCCCAACATCCGGCCGAACTTCATCCCCGACAAAGCCAAGCACCTCCGGCGCATCCGCTCGATGATGGCGATGGCCGACATCGTGAAGCTATCGGATGAGGATCTGCACTGGTTCGGCGAGGCCGGCTCGCATGAGGACGTCATCCGCAATTGGCTCGATCGGGGCCCCAAGCTGATCGTCGTCACCCATGGCAGCGAAGGCGCAGTCGGCTACAGCAGGGATCACAAGGTCACGGTGATGCCGCATAAGGTGGAGGTGGTCGACACGGTCGGCGCCGGCGACACTTTCAATGCCGGCATTCTGGCCTCGCTGCACGAGCAAGGCCTGCTCACCAAGGCCGGGATCGGCGGCCTTTCGGAGGACGCCATCCGTCAGGCGCTGGCCCTCGGCGCCAAAGCGGCGGCGGTGACCGTGTCGCGGGCCGGCGCCAACCCGCCCTGGCGGCACGAAATCGCCTGATCCACGCTTAGTCCGCCGCCAGCCGCTGCAAGCAGCCGATCACTTTATGTTTCCGCGAGCCGGAAAGACGCACTGAATCAGCCGGATTAATAGGCGGCGAAGCCCGGATTTCCGGCATCTTGCGGCAATGCAGGGAAAGCCTGAAGTAACAGGCTGCGACACCTAGACAACCCGTCCCGCGGCCGGTCCGGCTTTCTAGACCGACCCAACTCTGGTACCAGCGGCCCGGTTAAGTTGTTGTTTCTGTGCGTGTCGTTGGGGCGGCTCGCACCACACCGTTTTGAGGCCGACATGCAATTCATCGATCTTGGCGCGCAGCGCGAACGTATCCGCGACCGGCTGAAGGCCGCGATCGACAATGTCGTCGAGGAAGGCCGCTATATCCTCGGACCGCAAGTCACCGAATTCGAAAACAAGCTCGCAGCCTATATCGGCACCAAGCATGTCGTGGCCTGCGCCAACGGCACCGACGCGCTGCTGTTGCCGCTGTTTGCCGCCGGTATCGGCCCCGGCGACGCGGTGTTCGTGCCGAGCTTCACCTTTGCCGCGACGGCGGAAGTGGTGGCGCTTGCCAAGGCCGAACCGGTTTTCGTCGATGTCGACGCCGAGACCTACAACATCGACATCGCCAGCCTCGAGGCGGCGATCGCCATGATCAAGAAGGAAGGCCGGCTGAAGCCGAAGGCGATTATTCCCGTCGACCTGTTCGGGCTTGCCGCCGACTACGAGGCGATCATGGCGATTGCCAAGCGCGAAGGGCTGCTGGTGATCGAGGATGCGGCGCAGTCGATCGGCGGTTCGGCCGACGGCACAATGTGCGGCGCCTTCGGCCATGTCGGCTCGACCAGCTTTTATCCGGCCAAGCCGCTGGGCTGCTACGGCGATGGCGGCGCGATGTTCACCAATGACGACGCGCTGGCCGACCAGCTGCGCTCGTTTGCGTTCCACGGTAAGGGCGAGACGCAGTATGACAATGTCCGCGTCGGCATCAATTCACGCCTCGACACGATCCAGGCGGCGATCCTGATCGAGAAACTCGCCATCCTCGAAGACGAGATGGTCGCCCGCCAGGTGGTGGCCAAGCGCTACGCCGAAGGTCTCGGCGACATCGTCAAGGCGTCACGCAATCTGGGCGGTGGCCGCTCGGCCTGGGCGCAATACGCCATCGAGACGCCGAAGCGCGACGGGTTGAGGGCGCATCTCGGCGAAAAGGGCATCCCTTCGGTGATCTATTATGTGAAGCCGCTGCACGAGCAGGTCGCCTATCGCGACTATCCGCGCACGCCGACCGGGCTTGCGGTTTCGGAGGAACTGCCGAAGCGCATCCTGTGCCTGCCGATGCATCCCTATCTCAGCGAAGCCGACCAGGACCGCATCATCGAGACGATCCGCAACTACATTGGCTCGAACTCGGCGCATGTAGCGGCGGCGTCAGTTACGCCGCGTCCGCCGCCTTCCCGCTCGCAATAAAATGCGGGTTGGCGAAATCCTCGTCGTCGCTCTGTTTGCGCTTGCCATAGGTGAGCGGCTCGCCGTCCAGCGTGCGCGTCATGCCGCCGGCGGCGCGCAGTACGGCGTCGCCGGCCGCCGTGTCCCATTCCATGGTGCGGCCGAAGCGCGGATAGATGTCGGCTTCGGCTGCGGCGAGCAGGCAGAATTTCAGCGATGAGCCGACCGAGACGATCTCGGCGGCGCCGAGATCCTTGATGAAGGCTTCGGTCTCCGGGGTGTTGTGCGAGCGGCTGGCAACGACCGCCAGCGGCGTGACCGCCCTCCTAACCGAAATCCGCCGGCGGCCGACGATACGGAAGTCGCCTTCGACCTCGATTGCTTCGGCCCAGCCCGGCCGTCCAGAGAAGAACCGCCCGCTGCACGGTGCGAAGACGACGCCGATCTCCGGCACGCCGTGCCGGACAAGCGCAATGTTGACGGTGAAATCGGTCCGGCGGTTGACGAATTCCTTCGTTCCATCGAGCGGATCGATCAGGAAGAAGGCGCCATCCAGATCGGGCGGCACAATGCCTTCGGCGACCTCTTCCTCGGCCACGCAGGGAATATCGGGATAGGCCGCACGCAGGCCGGCGAGGATGATCGTCTCGCTCTCGCGGTCGGCTTCCGTGACCGGCGAGGAGTCGGACTTGCTGTCGACCGCGCAGCCGGCCTTGAAGACCCGCATCACCTCGCGTCCGGCTTCGAGCGCCAGGCGCTCGAACACGTCGAGCATCACTTCGTCGTCAGATGCCGCCGCCGCTGTCATATTGGTCTTCGGCAATGTCGCGCTCATTCAGCCAGTGTTCCAGAGCCTCTACCATCTCCTCGGCCGTCTTGCCGAGTGTCTTGAGATGGATTTCGGGATTTTCGGGAGCTTCATACGGGGAATCGACGCCGGTGAAGTTCTTGATCTCGCCATTCAGCGCCCGTGCGTAAAGGCCTTTCGGGTCGCGTCGGGCGCATTCCTCGAACGGCGTATCGACGAACACTTCGACGAACTCGCCGTCGGCCATCAACTCCCTGGCCATGCGCCGCTCGGCGCTGAAGGGCGAGATGAAGGAGACAATGACGATCAGCCCGGCATCGGCCATCAGCTTGGCCACCTCGGCGACCCGGCGGATGTTTTCGACACGGTCGACGTCGGTGAAGCCGAGATCGCGGTTTAGGCCGTGGCGGACATTGTCGCCGTCGAGAATGTAGGTGTGGCGCCCGGAAGCGAACAGCTTCTTCTCGAGCAGGTTGGCGATGGTCGACTTGCCCGAACCGGAAAGCCCAGTGAACCAGAACACGGCGGGACGCTGGCTCTTCAGGTCGGAGCGGCCGCGCTTGCCGACATCGAGCGACTGCCAGTGGATGTTTTCGGCGCGGCGCAAGGTATGCAGGATCATGCCGGCGCCGACCGTGGCATTGGTGATGCGGTCGATCAGGATGAAGGCGCCGGTATCGCGGTTGTCGGCGAAGGAGTCGAAGGCGATCGGCGCCCGGGTCGAGATGTTGCAGATGCCGACTTCGTTCATCTCGAGCGACTTCGCCGCCTCGCGAGCGAAGTCGTTGACGTTGACGCGGTATTTCAGGTCGGTGACGGTGGCGCTGGTCTGGTCGGTCTCGGTGCGCAGTATATAGGAGCGACCCGGCAGCAGCGCTGCCTCGTCGAACCAGACGATGTTGGCGGCGAACTGGTCGGCGACCTGCGGCCGTGCCGCCGGCGACACCAGCATGTTGCCTCTGGAGACCTCGACCTCGTCATCGAGCACAAGGGTGATGGCCTGGCCGGCCACCGCCTGGGCAAGATCGCCGCCTTGCGCGACGATGCGCTTGACCCGCGAGGCCTTGCCGGATTTGGCGACCACCACCTCGTCGCCCTGCGCGACGGAGCCGGACGCGATGGTGCCGGCAAAGCCGCGGAAGTCGAGATTGGGCCGGTTGACATACTGCACCGGAAACCGGAACGGCAGTTCGACCGCGGCCTCGTCGACCGATATGGTTTCGAGATGCTCGATCAGCGACGGGCCGGAATACCACGCCGTCTTGCCGGAGCGGCTGGTGACATTGTCGCCATAGCGGGCCGACATCGGGATCGGCACGATCGTCTGGAAGCCGAGCTCGTGCGAGAACTGCCGGTAATCCTCGACGATACGGTCGAACACCGCCTGGTCGAAATCGACGAGGTCGATCTTGTTGACGGCAAGCACGATATGGCGGATGCCGAGCAGCGAAGCGATGATCGAGTGGCGTCGGGTCTGGCGCAGCACGCCCTGGCGCGCATCGATGAGCACGATGGCGAGATCGGCGGTAGAGGCGCCGGTCGCCATGTTGCGGGTGTACTGTTCATGGCCGGGCGTGTCGGCGACGATGAACTTGCGCTTGGGCGTGGCGAAGAAGCGGTAGGCGACGTCGATGGTGATGCCTTGCTCGCGCTCGGCCTCGAGGCCGTCGACCAGAAGCGCGAAGTCGATGTCGTCGCCAGTGGTGCCGTGCTTGCGGGAATCGCGCGCGAGTGCGGCGAGCTGGTCCTCGAAGATCTGCTTTGTGTCGGACAGAAGACGGCCGATCAACGTCGACTTGCCGTCGTCGACCGAGCCGCAGGTGAGAAAGCGGAGCAGCGACTTCTTCTCCTGCGCCGCCATGTATTCGCGCACGCCGTCGGTGGGAGCGAGGCTCTTGGCCAGGATATGGCGCATGCTCAGAAATACCCCTCGCGCTTCTTCTTTTCCATCGAGCCGGCTTCATCGCGGTCGATGAGGCGGCCCTGGCGCTCGGAGGTGCGCGCCGTCAGCATCTCGCCGACGATGGCTTCGAGCGTGTCGGCGTCGGATTCGATGGCGCCGGTCAGCGGATAACAGCCAAGCGTGCGGAAACGGACCAGGCGGTTCTCCACCGTCTCATCGGGGCGCAATTGCATGCGATCGTCATCCTTCATGATCAGCATGCCGTCGCGTTCGACCACCGGCCGCTCCTTGGCGAAATAGAGCGGCACGATCGGGATGTTTTCCTGCAGAATGTACTGCCAGATATCGAGCTCGGTCCAATTCGACAGCGGAAACACGCGGATCGATTCGCCCGGCGCGATGCGGGTGTTGAAGATCTTCCACATCTCCGGCCGCTGGTTCTTCGGGTCCCAGACATGCTGGGCGTTGCGGAAGGAAAAGATGCGCTCCTTGGCGCGCGACTTCTCCTCGTCGCGCCGCGCCCCGCCGAAGGCAGCGTCAAAGCCGTATTTGTCGAGCGCCTGGCGCAACGCCACCGTCTTCATCACATGGGTGTGGGTGTTCGAGCCATGGTCAAAGGGGTTGATACCGTCGCGCACGCCGTCTTCATTGACGTGGACCAGCAGGTCGAAGCCGAGCTTCTGCGCCATCTGGTCGCGAAAGGCGATCATCTCGCGGAACTTCCAGGTGGTGTCGACATGCAGGAAGGGGAAAGGCGGCTTGGCCGGATAGAAGGCCTTCATCGCCAGATGCATCAGCACGGAGGAATCCTTGCCGACGGAATAGAGCATCACCGGCTTGGAGAAGGAGGCCGCAACCTCACGGAAGATGTGGATGGACTCGGCCTCGAGCCGCTGCAGATGCGTAAGCGCGATGTTCATGGACTGTGAGCGTTCTCTCGTGCAATCCAGACCTTGCATCAGATGGATCGGGCGTCCTTTTCAGCCGCCCGGTTCAAGCTTCACTGCTGGACACTATCGGTTCGTGCCGGCGTTCTAGCAGATCGCCACCTGATATAACAACGCTGGAAAGGCCGGCGGCCACACCGATCGGCAACGAATTTTCCATGAAAAGCCCAGAATCGGGAAATTCCTGCCCGACGGAGCGATAGCCTTCAAAGGCCGGGAAAAATCTTGCCTGGACCGAAAGAAACGCCGGCCCGACCTCGTCGCACTTTCGAAAACCGCACCCAGCCGCTATACCGGCTCCTGAACCTGCGCCGGGCGGCATGCCGCAAATGCCGCGCCAAACATTGTCCGTCGCCACGCGACCCAGCGCATTGTGAACCAGAGCATTGACCCCGATCTCCGCCATCAAGCAGCACGTTTCGCCGTCACGGATCAACATCACCTTCTCCATTCTGTGCTTCTTTTTCCCGCCGGTGCTGGGATCGGCGGTCAGCTTTTTGTTCAATGGCGGCGGCCTGTGGTCGGTGCTTCTGCTTGCGTTGAAAAGACGGCGTTTCAACATTGACCGGCCGATGACCGTGATGACGGTGGCCATCTATGCCTATTGCGCAGCCAGCGTGCTCGCCTCCATCGTCAACAATTCGATCGCCAGGGATGCGCCGCATCTGGCAGGGCTGATCACCTTCCTGTTTTTCCCTGTCTCATACGCGACCTGGAGCATTACCGAGAAAACCACGCTGACGCGCATCGTCGTGCTGGCGAGCGCCGCCGCCTGTTTTGGCGCCGTGCTGCTGGCGGTCGTGCAATATCACGGGCTGGGCATACGGGCCGAAGGCGGCGCCGGCAATCCGATCGTGTTCGCGACCGTCGCCTGCCTCAGCATGATGATGTGCCTGGCAGGCGCTTTATCGGGTGTAGAAAAGAACAGGACGTTGCTGGCCTGCGCGACACTGGCCGGCGCGGTCGCCATTGTCTATTCGGGATCTCGGATAATCTGGCTGGCGATGCTGGTGGCCGGCATCGCGGTCCTGCTGATCAACCGTCGCAAGCTCAACAACAGAAACGCCATTCGGCTTTTGCTGATTGCGGGGGCGACCGGCATCGTCATCGCTGTCATCGGTCTCCCCATCATTTCCGAGCGCGCGGCCTTCCTGTTCAGCGACTGGGATGCGCTCGCCACGAAGGGCGACCACACGACCGCGCTCGGCTTGCGCGCCGCACTTTGGCAGATTGGCCTGAGCGCCTTCCACGACATGCCGATTTTCGGCCACGGCATTGCCGCAAGCCGCGAGCTGATAAAGGATGGGTTCCACAATCAGTTCAACATGCCGTCGACGGGCTTCAGCCATTTCCACAATGGCTTCCTGACCGCATTGGTGGAGGCCGGCCTGCTTGGAGCCGTAACGCTCGCGGCTGTGTTCGTCGTTGCCGCGAGAAACGCGGCCATCGTGCTGCGCACCAGCGCGGACGCGATCGAGCGGTTCGGCGCCACGATGATTGTCGTCACTGCGATCACCTATCTCATCGGCGGCCTGACCGGCATCCTGGTCGGCCACGACATCCTCGATGCCACACTGATGGTGTTTCTGGTGTCCGGGACCTATCTTGCATCGGGCCGGCAACAAATGCTGCCGGAACAACCGGCCCCGGCGCCCCAGGCAAGCCGGCCGTGAAAGTGCTGGTCACAGGCGCGACGGGTTTCATCGGCAGGCAGGTGGTCAACCAGCTTCGCGAAGCCGGGTTCGGGGTGCGCATGGCATCGCGCCACCCGGAACGGCTCGATCCCGTGAGCGATGCGGTTTTGTTGCCGGACTTCGACGCGCCGGCCCAGGCATTCCAGGCGCTGATGCGAGATGTCACCCATGTCGTCCACTGTGCGGCGCTCAACAATGACCGCAAGGCGAGCGAAGCCGACTTCATGGCCGCCAACGCGACACTGACCGCCCAGCTGGCGCGCGCGGCCGCCTGGCGGACAAGCGGGCGCTTCGTCTATCTGTCATCGATCCGGGCGGTGGCCGGTCCCGGTTTCAGCGGAACCATCAGTGAAGCGACGCCAGCAGCCCCGCAATGCGCCTATGGGCGCTCGAAACGCGAAGGCGAGATCAGGATGCTCGAAGCCTATGCCTCCAGGCCCTCCGACGCCACGACGTTGCGCCTGCCGCCGGTCTATGGCGAAGGCATGAAGGGAAACCTGGCGTACCTGATGCGGCTGAGCGGCATGCCTATAGCCTTGTCGCTGCCGGCGGCGACCTTCAGCGGCCTCCGATCATTGATGTCATGCGAGAGTGCGGCGCGAACCGCTGTTTATCTGTTCAGCCGTCCGCAGTCGGTTCGCCCGGCCTACGTCGCCTGCGACCTCCCGCCCCTCCCGGTCTCATCCATCATCATGGCCTTCCGGGACGGTTATGGCTACTCGTTGAAGCTGTCCAGAGTGCCCGGCGGCCTGGTGCGGACAGCACTGACCTTGATCGGCAAACGCACGGCATGGGAGGCGATGACCGCGACCCAAATTTGCGATCCGTCCGTGCTGGTATCCGAAGGCTGGGCGCCACAGACCGATTCGCTCGAACAGCTGACCGAGCTCGCACGCCGCTACAAATCGGGTGCCGTTCAGCGGTAGAAAATCGTGCCTATGAGAATGCGGACATCGAGGCCCACCGATGCCGACTTTAAATACTCGGCATCGGTTTCGGCGCAGAGCTTTGGGTCGGACATGTCGATGCCTTTCATCTGCGCGAGCCCGGTAATGCCCGGAAGCGCCGCAAGCACACCCAATTGCCTGCGGCGTTCGACCAATTCCGTCTGCGTGGGCAGGCACGGCCGCGGTCCGACCAGGCTCATCTCGCCCTTGAGCACGTTCCAGAGCTGCGGCAGCTCGTCGATCTTGAATTTCCGCAGCACCTTGCCGACGGCAGTGACGGAAATTGCCGGCGCCTGATGCGAGGGCAGAGACGGCGTTCCCACAACCATCGTGCGCAGCTTGTGGCAGGCAAACGGCACCCCGTGCTGGCCGACACGGGTTTGAGAGAAGAGTGCCGGTCCAGGCGACGTCGTCCTGATTGCCAGCATGGCAAGCAGGATGAAAGGCGAGGCCAGTGGCAGCAGCAGCGCCGCCACCGCCAGGTCGAAAGCTCGCTTGGGTTCCCTCATGGCCGTGTCTGCATGCTCTAGATCCGCCGCCAGATGAAGGCCAGATAGAGCCCAAGCGTCCCAGCCAGCGTCTGCCGGTAGACGCCGCTTTTTCTGAGAAGGCGCAGGCGTCGCAAGATACCGCCCTTTCGTGCCCTGATGAACAGGCCGAGACAGGCGGCGGCATCCCTCGAGAGGATGTCGCGATTGACCGCCAGGCCACTCAGATTGTGATCGGTCCAGACGGCGAACTCGCCCCTGAAGAGGCGCCCCAGCCGCGACAGCCTCGCCTTCCACGACACGTTGGCGCCGACCAGGTTTGCCTCATGCTGGCGGTAGCGCACCAGCGGTCGCGGGTCATAGCGAACAATGCCGCCGGCAGCCGTGACGATCAGATAGGTCCACCAGTCATGGCTGACGAACTCGGTCCTTGCCGATGCCTTTGCCAGCAACTTTCGCGCGGCGCGGTTGATCATCATCGTGTTGCCGCCGGCAATGCTTTGCACAAGCGCATTGCGAAATGCGGGTGGATGCTGGAACAGCGGCGAATACCCTTGCGCCGCTCCGGTTTCGGACATGGTCGCGGTCCTGGAGCAAAACAGCAGCGGCGTTGCGGCATCGTGCCCTTGCATCCAGGCAATAGCGCTCTCCAACCTATCCGGCTCCCAGATGTCATCCTGGTCGCAGAAGGCGTAGTAGTCGGCCTCGATGCGCGGATCGATGATCATCGCGCGGAAATTGGCGGCAAAGCCCTGGCGAGGACCATTCGACAGGGTGAACCGGCCCTTGGACCAGCGGCTCTGCCAGGCGCCGATAATGGCCGAAGTGCCGTCTGTCGAACCGTCGTCGGAAACCCAGAGGTCGACAACAGGATGCGATTGCGCAGCCAGCGACGCGAGCTGCTCGTCAAGGAAAGCCGCGCCATCTTTCGTGCCCAGCAGCACGGCCACGCGCTGATCTTGTCTGCTCACTGGTTCAAAATCATCTGCAAACGCCTGGGAACGGCCATCGGATCGGTTTCAATAGCCAATCCCGGTCGATCAGGACAGGCTCTTTGTTTTGACGCAATCCCGGACGGGAAAACCGCTCCACACTTTTTCCTGGAATTGCTCTAACCAGCTTGCCCGACTGTTTTCGCAACGGTTTCCCGGCGTGCGTCACTTGGAGGCTCTTCCGCCTGATAGAGGGCGGCCATGACGGCGAGCGCCGAGGCCTTGTCCTGATCGCGCATGGCCGCCTGCAGCGATGTCAGCGCCGCCTGGACCTTGGGCCATCCCACGACATCGGTTCTGAGGCCGAAGATCTTGGGGATATCCAGCGCGACGATCTCCTCATTGCCGCCATGCAGCACCTCGTGAAGCTTCTCGCCCGGCCTGATCCCGGTGAAACGGATCGGAATGTCGGTGTAGGGGCTTTTGCCGGCCATGCGGATCATGGTTTCAGCGACTTCGAGGATCGGCACCGGCTTGCCCATGTCGAGCATGTAGATGGCGTAGTCGTCCTTGCCCTGGCGCCGCTCGGCGTCGGCCGCCGACATGATGACGAGGTCGACGGCTTCGGCCACCGTCATGAAGTAGCGGGTCATGCGGCGATCGGTGATGGTGACCGGACCGCCGGCCTCGATCTGCGCCTGGAAGATGGTGGCGACCGAGCCATTGGAGCCGAAGACATTGCCGAACCGCACGGCGATGAACTTGGTGCCGGAGCGACGGCCGCTAGGCCCGGTGGCGTGCGTTTCGTGCAGCGAAGAGACGATCTGCTCGGCGGCGCGTTTCGTCATGCCGAGCACCGAGGTCGGATCGACCGCCTTGTCGCTGGAAATCAGCAGGAACTGCGGCACCCCGCATTTGGCGGCAACCTCGGCGCAGACGAGGGTGCCCAAAATGTTGGTCTGGATCGCCGATTCCCAATTTTCCTCGAGCAGCGGCACATGTTTGAGCGCGGCGGCATGGAAGATGATGTCGGGCTTGAAATCGCTGACGACGCGGGTGATCTGGCGCCGGTCTGTGACATCGACGATGCGGCTCTTGAGCCGGACATGGTCCTTTTCGTCAACCTGCTGGTCGAGCTGGAAAATACCGAACTCCGAGATATCGGCGACCAGAACCGCCTCGGCGCCAAGTTCCAGCGACCGCTTGACCAGGATGCGACCGATTGAGCCGGCGCCGCCGGTGACCAGGACGCGCTTGCCGTTGAGGAAGCCGCCAATGCGCTCAATGTCGGATGGAACCGTTGAGCGGCGCAGGATGGTTTCCATCTCGACGGCATCGAGAACCAGCTTTCCGCGCTGCCCGAGCTCCGAGACGCCGGAGAACTGGACGACGGCGATGCCGCTATGACGGGCGATGCGAACCAGTTCCGAAAATTCTTCGATCTCGCGCTCGGCGCCTTTGCCGAAAATCAGCATGTCGAGGCTTTTGGTGCCTCTTGCATATTCTTCGAGGACCTCGACCAGGCGGGGGCGCACGGCCACCACCGGAACGCCGTGGATCTGCGTGCCCAAAGGCGCGCCGTTCTCGATGGCCATGATCCCGGCGATGGAATATTCGGCCGGCTCTGCCGTGCGCGTGAACCGGATTATGACGTCTGCTTCGCCGAGCCTGCCGACGAACAGCGCCTGCTTGATCGCCACATTGTTTGCGTTGCGGCTCAGGATCCGCCAGCTCGCCCCGTCGCGCAGGAACCGGTAATAGAGCCGAGGCGCCGATATGATGGTGAAGGAGACGAGGAAAAAGACGATGAACTGGCGCTCGTTGAGGCCGGTCACCGGCTGAAACGATCGAACCGCCAGCGAGACGACATAGAGCGTGACGGTCAGGATGGCGCAGCTCTTCAGGATGTTGAAGAAGTCCGGCGTGGAGGCGAAACGCCACACGGTGTTGTAGAGGCCGCAATAGCGAAACAGCATATGGCTGAGAAAAACAATACTTGCCCAGCACGCCAGGCCGGCCGTGGAGAGCGCGTCGAATGAAAGTCTCGACTGAGAAAGCCCCAGACTCAGCGCCACCGCGACCAGGACCATGACCAGATCCTGGATCATTATAATGGCGCGCCGCATCTTCGGCCGAAGTCCGGACACGACCTCTACATAGGATGTCATTGGGTAGTACTGAACTCCAGGCGCAAGGACTTGGACACTAACGTAGTGCGAGAGCGACGGAAACCCGTCACCGATCACCTGTTTAGAGTGCCAATCCCCAGCCCCGCCGCTTTGTATCGCATAGCGTGGAGTTGTAGTCATCGCCAGATATTTTTTTGGAAATTCCCTTGGCTGACCTTCAATCCAGACGATCGGGCGGGAGGCGCGCACCGAGATCCATGCGCATTTGCTCAAAGCGGGCGTCGCCGGCCAGATTGTTCCACCTCATAGGGGTCGGCGCTCAAATCATAGAGTTCTTCCGACAAGTCGGAGTAGCGCGTGTAGCGCCAGCGGCTTGACCGCACAGAATGATTGCCGCGCAACCATGTCATGATCGCACAATGGTCTTCCATTTTGCCACCCCGCGCCAAAGGCATGAGTGAACGGACGTCTATGTCCGCCGGTGGCTCGAACCCGCAAAGATCAAGAAGCGTAGGAAACAAGTTGACCAGACTGACTGGCTGGTCGACGCGAGCCGACGTCGCCATACCTCGTGGCGGCACCAGAACGAAGTGCACTCGCGTTGCTTCCTCCCACAGCACGAATTTCCGCCAGTGCAGCTTGTCGCCCAGGTGGAACCCGTTGTGCGTCAAGCACACGTCCAATCTGAGTGTCGCAGTAGGAGATGGCCCCGAGATAGGCCTTGGACGGCGTTGCGCCATTGCCCGTGTTTCAGGACGGTTTCGTGATCAGGCGGCGACAGAGCCAAAGCCTTTGCGATGGCGGGAACGTCGTCAAGGTCGTCATTCTTGACAAAGGGCAGGCTGACCTTGTCGAGAGGATAAAGATCAAGGAATTGTTGCGGTACGTACCAGGGCAAATGCGGCTTGTAGAAACCCGTCGCGCAAAAGAATGGCTGCTCGTGCGGTTCTTGCAGGAAGGCGCAAACCGCGTCCGCGGTCTTGAAATCGGGCATCTCCGGCTCGCGAGCGGATTCGATGGCGCCCCAATCGAAGTGATGATTCATCGACGCTCGTTCGGGAAATCATCAAAATCAAACATGCGGTTGAGCGGCCGATGCAAAGGCATCGGCTCGGCGGCGGTCGTATGGAATTCGTCCCACAAGGCTGGGCGGTTCTCGATGTCGCTCCATCTTGCCGACGGCGTCCTGTTGCGCCCTGCATCGGCGTAGTCGAAACTTCCATGGAACACTTTCCCCGCACCCATGCAGAAATACCCGGCTTCGCGCAGGCGCTCGAGCAGTGTAACTTTGCGCAGCGGCGCCCCCCAGAATGGCTCGTTCTGATAGACACCCGTTGTCGTCGGCAGGCATCCGGTGAACACGGACATCCGGCTGGCATTGCAATAGGGCGCCGTGCAGTAGGCGCGCAGAAACGTCGTTCCACGCGACGCGAGTCAGGCGTCTTGACGTCCGGATGGCGGCCCAACGGCGCAATCCAGGAATTGAGGTCGTCAGCCACGATGAAGAGGATGTTGGGTCGCTCCATCAGCCTTCTACCGCCAAGCCCGAATCAATAGTCGGCCAGTCGGAAACCGACAGCCCCGAAAGTCGGGAGAATTCGACGGTGTCATCGTAAAAAACCTCGCGCAAATAGGTTACGTCCTCCGGTCGAAGCTCGTTCTCACATCGTCTCCCAAGATGATCTGTTCGCGGAGCAAGGGGGAGAAACGGTTGGATGGAAAGGAACCCAGCAACGGCATCCAGCGTAGGTTGGTGATCCCTCAACAAATCCAGTGAACGCAGGAGCAGAACGTTCTCCCTCGGGAACAAGGCAAATAGCCGGCGTAGTTGGCGTGCGTAAAAGCCCCGTTCGACATAGCTATACACACGCCATGCCGGATCGGTCTGATCCAATCCCTTTAGTCGCCAGCGGCCTTGCCGGATCGCCAGGTGAAAAGGCAGATGCTCCGACCGGTTACCGGTCTCCATACGCATTGCGACCACGCTCGCTCGATCGGATCGCGAAAGATGAAGACAAGCTTCATTGCGGGATTGTATCGCTTTATCCGTTCCAGCGATGGCGGCCAGAAGAGATAGATCGGGGTCACGTCAAATCCGATGCCTCTCCCAGCATCGTCGGAAAAAAGCTTCCCAACTTGCGATAGTCCGGCTCCGTCCAGTTCGGCGTCTCGTCGTCAAAGAAATGCATCTCCTTGACGGACGGCGTCGCCAGCTGTGGGTGTTGCCTGAGATGGCCGAACAGGCTGGTCGTGCCGGACTTCTGCACCCCACCAACGATGAAACCCAACACAGGCTGGTCCAATGCATGCGCCCCCATGCCAAGGTTACGTCCTTGTCACCACTGTCTCTCGCCCCCCGACGAAAGTGCCCGGCAAGCCATCAAGGAAGCCTAGACAGCGGCGTTTGCCAAGTCCAGTTGCTGATAATCCCGCCCGGAAGCGAACTGCTTGATGAAATCGCGCTGTCTTTCGCTGGGGGGCTCAAGTCCAATAAAATCTGCGATCTCGCACAACAGTGACTCCGGGTTCAACAGCGAACGCTCATAACTGACAAGGAGCATCGGCCACTGCAATCGCTGCAGCAATTCCCAATATCTGCTGTACCTGATCAGCGCCAGGTCATAGGCTTGCTCGATCGAGGACTGCATCTGCTTGACTTCGGACTGGGCGACCGCAGCCATGTCGCGGTTGACGAACACGATGAACGGGTTCCTCACGACCTCCGCTATCGCCCCGAGGTAAAGATCGGCAGACGGATCTTTCCAACCCCATAGATCATTGGCATCATTTCTCGCCTCGATGATCTCTTCCAGCTTCTTCAAGCCATTATCTGCCCAATCATCGATCAGGCGGCCATCGATGTCCCGACCCTGGGCCGCATAAACGAGCTCCATATCCTCATGGATGATGGAATCGGGTGACGATCCCATGGGCACGCCCAGGATTATGGCCGCACCGGCGACGAGGCTTGTGCCGCCCCGGCCACATCCGACCACTATCAGGGTTCGTGGCCCCCGCGGCAACGCGAGTCTGACCGCCTTGTGTGATGTAGCCATCGCCACCGTCTTACGCTCCTAGTGTCCCAATGTTCGCAGTCGCCCCGACCGCAGCGCCGGCAATCGAAAAAATTCATGACGGTTATTGTTTGCCGGTTGCTGCTTTTTCCGCGCGAACCTGCAGGCGACGCTTGAAGAAATTCAGATGTTTGGCAGTGAGCGACTGGTCCCAATCCCGCGGATACTTCATTGCCTTGGCAAATCTGTACCTCTGCTCCAGGTCCCCGCTCCTCGACTTTGCCAGCTCCAAAGCTGAAACGATTTCATTCAATTCCGAAGCAGCCGGGATGATATTTCCGCTGAGGCCCTTCAAATAATCATCAGTTTTTGTCTTGAAGGTATTTGTCACAACGACACAGCCGGATCCGGCCAGATCCATCGGGATCATGCTCGGATGCGGAGAAGCCATCAGCGTGAGACAGATATCAAAACCCGAGACCTCCTCGATGTATTTGCTGAGGTCCATCCTTGGCAACGAAACCGATCGAACCCCGGGCTGCAACTCGACAACACCTTCTCCCAAGCCCATGCCCACGCAATCCCATTCCTCGGGGTCGAAAATGCCCCGCCTGAAGGCCGTCGTAAGAGCTAACGCTGTAAGTTCGAACATATTCCGATCCACCACCGGACGAGAATAGAAGACGATCGTCTTCTTTTTCTTTGCAAGATTGCGTTGGATGAACATGTCCTTGGGCAGGAGATTGGACGAGCAGGCGTTGTTGAAAAACGTATGCGACATGCCGCGAGACCTTATGCCGCCGACATCATTCGAAATGAAGAACTGCATAAGGCTTTCGCTTGAAAATATCGCGTCGTAGTCCATCGCGTATGTACGATCTGCAACGGCATATAGACTATTTGCTGGATAAAATACAGCCTCATAGTCCTGTATCAGGTATATAAACTTCTTGCTCTCTGTGCGAGCTGTAATCTTCTCTGCAAAATAGGCTGAATACCAAACGGTCGCCACGGCATAGTCGAAGCGCGATATAGCAAGCGGTTTCCGCCTCTCGCCGATATACTCGACTTCGAGTTCGTCGAAGACACCCTCCATACCGGGGTATTTCAAAACCTTTTCTCTGAAGTCGGCGAGATTGAAATAAAAATTATCAAATAGGACGAGGCGAACATTGATACCCGTCTTACGCAAGAACAGCGCCATCTGGAAGACGCCGAAGAACCCGGCCGAGATCGATTTGAAGTCGAAAGCAGGAACCAGGACATTGATCGTCTGCGGCCGGCGCTCATCTATCTCGACGTCCGGCATGTCGTAGATTCGGTTCAGCCGCAGGTTCAAGAACTCGTGATCATAGACATGGTTTGGCGGAGCGACCGCCGGGACGAGCGGCAGTTGCGACAGGTAGGACAGTTGCAGGTCGGAGAGGAAGCCAAGGCGGTGCGCCGCCGACATGCACCAATAGGCAAGCCTGCCCTTGTAGCTTTGCAGGGGAACGTCGGGGTCGAAGACCTTATGGTAGGATTGTTTCAAATCCTGGTGCCCGAAGATTCGGGCGCCGGCGCCGGCGAGCGTTGCAGTCAGCTGACGACGCATTAGCCAAAGGTCTCCTCTCTCACGACGCGACCTTTCTCGAGAAAAACCGCGGAACTGCACATCGACCGGATCAGGGCATCGGAATGCGATGCCAGCACGACGATGGCGGCATTGTTGAGCCAATGCTCCATTCTCTCTCTGGCCTTCTTTTGAAATGACGCGTCGCCCGTGCCCAGCCCTTCGTCAAGAAGCACGATATCGGTCGGATATGCGGTGACAACCGAAAACGACAGCCGTGTCTGCATGCCGGACGAGTAGGTGCGTACCGGCAAATTTATGAAATCGCCCAGTTCCGAGAACTCGATGATCGATTCGGTCTGGCGCTCGATTTCACGGGGGGCGATACCGGTCATGAGGCTCTGAAGCCGGATGAACTCTCGGCCCGTGAGTTCGGGAGATAAACCCATGGAGGGCGTTATCAGAACGGCCGAGTCCCCGTTGATGACAGCTGTCCCGCTGGTGGGTTTGAGAATGCCTGCCAAGACGCGCAACAGTGTCGTCTTGCCAGCACCGTTGTGCCCGCTCAGCCCCAGCCGGGTGCCGGGTTTAAGATCGAGCGACACGCCATCGAGAGCCGCGACTTCGAAACGGCCGGAGTCACCGGCCAGCAAACGCCCGCCCGTGGTGAAACGGAGCGCGGCTTGCTTGAGAGAACGATTTGCCGGAGCCGACCAGACCGGAATCCGGACGGTGACGTCGCTCAGATGAATGGATGGCGGTGACATGGGGCTTCCAATACAATTGTGTGACGGCGTCAGAATTCAAAGCCAGTACGGAATTCGGTGCTCCGTCCTTCGATAGAGAAGATAGGCGGCGATGCTCCCCGCGCCGGCAATAATGGCGGACACGAGCACGCTCATGTAGTCGGTGCCGTCGCTCATCAGTGGAGTTCGCGCTGCATCGATGATGTAGGCGACAGGATTGTAGACCAGGAACGGAGAGCTGGTAGGGAGAACCTTTGCCGTCCAGATAATCGGCGAAAGCATGAACAGAAGCTGCATAACGGCAGCGGTGATCAGCGGAACGTCTCTGTATCGCACAGAAACAATCGCTACGATGGTCGATATCCAGGCGGCATGGGCAGCCAACAGCGCGGTTCCGACGATGAACATTGGTATGTTCAAGCCGGAGTTCGGATAGGCAATAATTAGAGTTATGAATATAATTAGCACATTGTGCATCAATATTATTATGTTCTTAGAGACACAACGAAATATGCATGAGGCCGGCGAGATCTTCGTATTTAGAAGAAGATCGTGAGATCCAATTAAAGTTTCCGAACCTTCAATTATTGCTCCAGATAAAAATTGCCACAAGACTACACTCGTAGCCAAGTGATGTATGAACTCCCTGATAGGCTGCTTAAACAAGACAGCATATAGAAGCCCAACTGAAAGGGCAAATATTGCCGTGTTCAGCGTAATCCAGAAAGGCCCGAAAGTCGAATTTCGGTAACGAAGCCGTATGTCAAACTGCGCGAGCCGAAGCCAAACCATTGATACACCCGACATTATGATACTTCCTTCAGTGTAACTTGCTCAGGCTTGGTAATTTCCGCGACAGGCATGAAGGCGCCGCGATATGGCGACTCGGCCGACATAAAGATAGCGACAAGCTGTTTCATCGCTTAACAGACACAATCGCTACGTCTTTCCATGCTGCGGGCTGGGCTTGCAAGATGCGGCGCACCACAAGCCCCGTCGATTGCTGCCACCCCTGTGCCTCCGATCCGAATGCGGCTGTGAATTTTTGCGTCGAAAGACGCGAATTAGCCGGGCGACGCGCTTTGGTCGGGTAGTCGCGCGCCGTAATATCCCGTACCGCAGCATACGGCCCGCCATGTGACAGGCTTGCCTCCAGAATATGACGGGCAAAGCCGCTCCAGTTGATCCCCCCGGTGCCGGCCAGATGATAGATGCCGTAACCGTCGAACGCCTCGTCGTCGCGCAACATCGCCGCCGCATGCAGGATCGCATCGGCAATATCAAGCGCCGAAGTCGGATTTCCCCATTGGTCGGCGACCACGGCGATCTCGTCGCGGTCGCCGGCCAGGCGCAGTATGGTTTTCACGAAATTCTTGCCGAACGGGCTGTAGACCCAGGCGGTGCGCAGGATCAGATGGCGCGGATTGACGGCGGCCACGGCCAGCTCGCCGGCAAGCTTGGAGGCGCCGTAGACGCCGAGCGGTGCGGTGGCGTCGGTCTCGACATAGGCGCCGTCCTTGGTGCCATCGAAGACGTAGTCGGTCGACAGATGGATTACGGGCACGCCGAGCTTCGCGGCCGCCTCGGCGACCTTGCCGGCGCCGACGGCGTTCACAGCGAAGGCAAGATCGGGCTCGTCCTCGGCCTGGTCGACGGCGGTGTAGGCGGCAGCCGACACCACGATATCCGGCCGCGCTGCCGCGAGTGCGTCGAAGACCGTATCGGGCCGCGCCAGATCGAGCACTGGGCGGCCGAGGGTGACGACCTCGATGCCATCGCGCCTCTGCCCGGCCTCCAGCAGGCTGGCAGCGACCTGACCGTCGCGTCCGGTGACAACCAGTCTCACGCCGCGCCCTTCCTGCCTTCGACATGGCCCCGGGGCTGGACTTGCCCCAGCCGTTCGCCGGCATAGCGCTGCTCGCGGATCGGCCCCCACCACCATTTGTTGTCGAGGAACCAGTCGACCGTCCTTGCCAGGCCGCTGTCGAAACTCTCCGCCGGCGCCCAGCCGAGATCCCGGCTGATCTTGGAGGCGTCGATGGCATAGCGGCGGTCATGGCCGGGCCGATCGGTGACGAAGCTGATAAGATCGCGGTAGCTCCGGCCCCCGCTGCGCGGACGTCTGGTGTCGAGCAGATCGCAGATCGTCTCGACGACGCCGAGATTGGTGCGTTCGGAATTGCCGCCGACATTGTAGCTCTCGCCCGGCTGGCCTTTGGTGGCGACCAGCTCCAGGGCGCGCGCATGATCCTCGACGAACAGCCAGTCGCGCACGTTGGCGCCGGCGCCGTAGACCGGCAGCGACTTTTCATCGAGCGCGTTGAGGATCACCAGAGGGATCAGCTTTTCGGGAAAGTGATACGGGCCGTAATTGTTCGAGCAGTTGGAGAGCACCACCGGCAGGCCGTACGTCTCGTGCCAGGCCCGCACCAGATGGTCCGACGCCGCCTTGGAGGCAGAATAGGGCGAGGATGGCGCGTAAGGCGTCTCCTCCACGAACATGCCGCCATCGAAGGGCAGATCGCCGAACACCTCGTCGGTCGAGACATGGTGGAAGCGGAAGCGCGCCTTCCTGTCCTCGTCAAGGCCGCGCCAATATTCGAGCGCCGAATTCAGCACCCGGTAGGTGCCGACGATGTTGGTCTCGATGAAGGCGCCGGGTCCGTCGATCGAGCGGTCGACATGGCTTTCGGCGGCGAGGTTCATGACGACGTCGATCTCGTCGCGGTGGAGGATGTCGAGAACCGCCCGCTCGTCACAGATGTCGGCCTGCGCAAATTTGTAGTTGTGTGCATTCTCGATGGTGCGCAGCGAGGCCAGATTGCCGGCATAGGTGAGCTTGTCGAGATTGGTCACATGGTAGGCCGGATTGGCGCACAAATGCCGGCACACGGCCGAGCCGATGAAGCCGGCACCGCCTGTCACCAGAAAATTCATGGCGCTCTCCCCACATCGTCGCGCGTCATGCGAACACCTCGGCCTCAGCAAGCGCCGGCGCCTTGAGGTCCTTGGCCGAGAGCTCGAAGGCGCCGGCCGGCGACGGCCAATCGATGCCGATATCAGGATCGTCGAAACGGATCGATCGATCATGCGCCGGCGAATAGGTGTCGGTGACCTTATACAGAACCTCGGTGTCCGGCACGAGCGTGACGAAACCGTGCGCGAAACCCTTCGGCACCAGGATCTGGTTGCCTCTCTCGGCCGATATTTCGAGCGCGACCCATTTGCCGAAGGTTTTCGAGCTGCGGCGGATGTCGACCGCCACGTCGAGAATCTTGCCTCGGATCACACGCAGCAACTTGTCCTGCGCGCGTGGAGGAAGCTGATAGTGGAGCCCCCGCACGACACCTGCCGCCGCCGAATAGGAGTGATTGTCCTGGACGAAACGCAGGTCGATGCCGGCTTCAAAAAAGCGCTCGGCATTCCAGGTCTCGATGAAATAGCCGCGCGCATCGCCGTGCCGCTTCGGCACGATCTCGAGCACGCCATCAAGACCAAGCTGCCTGAAGTCCACTCTAGTTCTCCGTCAGCTCAGTGACACGCCGGCGCAGATAGGCGGCGTATTCGTTCTTGCCCAGGCGCGTCGCGCGCTCAAGCACCTTGTCGGCAGTCAGCCAGCCCTGCTCGAAAGCGATTTCTTCAGGACAGGCGACCTTGATCCCCTGGCGGTGCTCGATCGTGCGCACGAAGGAAGAGGCTTCATGCAGGCTGTCATGCGTGCCGGTGTCGAGCCAGGCATAGCCGCGGCCGAGCTGATGCACGTGCAATTTCCCGCGCTCGAGATAGACGTTGTTGACCGCCGTGATCTCGAGTTCGCCACGCGCCGAGGGCTTGATCGTCGACGCGATGTCGACGACCTCATTGTCGTAGAAATAGAGGCCGGTGACCGCCCAGTTGGACTTCGGCTCCCGCGGCTTCTCCTCAATCGTCAAAGCCGTGCCGCTGAGCTTGTCGAACGACACCACGCCGTAGCGCTGCGGGTCCTCGACATGGTAGGCGAACACCGACGCGCCGCTTTGGCGCTGCGCAGCAGTGCGGCAGAGCTGCGACAGGCCGTCGCCGAAATAGATGTTGTCGCCGAGAATCATCGACACATTATCCTTGCCGATGAAGTCGCGGCCGATGATGAAGGCCTCGGCAAGCCCGTTGGGCTGCGCCTGCTCGGCATAGGAGAATTCGACCCCGAAATCCGAACCGTCCCCCAGCAACTCCCGAAACACCGGCAAGTCGCGAGGTGTCGAAATGATCAAAATCTGGCGGATACCGGCGAGCATCAAGACGCTCAGCGGATAAAAAATCATCGGCTTGTCGTATATCGGCAGAATCTGCTTAGAGATCGCTAATGTAAGGGGATACAGACGCGTCCCGCTGCCTCCTGCAAGGATTATTCCCTTCAACAAGCTCTCCTTGAGTTACCGGCCCCCGCCTCGAAATCAAGTTGCCCGTGCTTAGGTTTCGCGCAATGGCTTGTCAATTCAATCTCGGCCGTGGATCGGCGCCAGAGTTGCTCTGCATCTGCCGCCTCGCGGCAATTTGACCGACCAGGCACAAGCTGACGATGCAAATGGGCGTGGCGATTTGGCAACCGGCTTGCACCAGCGGCTGGCGGCCGCGTCAAAAAAAAACCCCGGCGGGCCCCGGGCCCGCCGGCTCATTCATTTGTCCGGTTTCAGGGCTGCTTGGGCAGCAGCGACCATACCGCCGGCACCAGGCTGGCGGCGAGCGCAACCTTGATCAGGTCGCCGAGGACGAACGGCAAAACGCCGAACTGCCACGCCTTTTCCGCGCCGATGAGGGTGGCCAGCCAGGCAAAGCCCATGGCCATCATGACGATTTCGGCGACCAGCATGGCGTTGAACAACTTGATCGGGTGGCGGTCCCAGCCGCGGTCGGCGGCCCAGCCGACAATGGCCGCCATGACGACGAAGCCGGCGAGATAACCGCCGGTGCCGCCGATCATGTAGGCGATGCCGATGCCCTTTTCAGGCGTGCTTTGGAAGACCGGGAAGCCCATGGCGCCTTCGGCCATGTAGAGAAGCAGGGTAGCGACGCCAAGCCGCAGGCCAAATGCGGTGGCGATCAGCAGGACGGCCAGCGTCTGCATCGAGATGTCGACCGGCCCGAGCACGACTTTCGTCTTGGCCGACAGGGTCAAAAGCAGCGTTCCGGCGATCGCGAGCAAAAGCTGGGTTGCCAGGCGCTGCGCGCCCTCCTGGGGCAAAGCGAGAGAAACAAGCGGACGCATCGTCGTTGCAAGTGCCATGGTCTTCCCCAATCCGGATTGCCGCAGATCGCGGCCTTGCGTTTTTCTATATTGGCTTCCGTGTTATGCGGCAATCAGTTTTGCCGTCCTCCTGAACAGAGGTTCAACGACACCGCCATGGCGCTCAAATTCGACACCAGCTTCGATCCCGCCTATGGCCGGGGCGTCACCGTCGCGCTCGAGGTCTTGCGCGTCACCGCCAAAAACCCCAGCCCATTCACCTTTCACGGCACAAACAGCTACATTATCGGCCGCGACACACTGGCGGTGATCGACCCGGGTCCGGATGATGAAGCGCATTTCCAGGCGTTGCTGAAGGTGATCGCAAACCGGCCGGTGAGCCATATTTTAGTCAGTCACACGCATCGCGACCATTCTCCGCTGGCCGCCCGGCTGAAAGCGCGCACCGGTGCCGCCGTGCTGGCCGAAGGCCCGCACCGCCCGGCAAGGCCGCTGCGGATCGGCGAGATCAATCCGCTCGACGCCAGCGCCGACACCGGTTTCGCGCCGGATGTCACTTTGCCCGACGATACGCTGGTCGAGGGCGATGGCTGGACGATCCGGACGGTGCTGACGCCGGGCCACACCGCCAATCACGCGGCATTTGCGCTCGAAGGCACCGGCATCCTGTTTTCGGCCGACCATGTGATGGCGTGGGCGACGTCGATCGTGGCGCCGCCGGACGGCGCGATGGCCGACTACATGGCCTCGCTGGATAAATTGATCGCGCGCGGCGACCGCCTGCTGCTGCCCGGCCATGGCGGCCCGGTGAATGCGCCGCGCAGCTTCATGCGCGGGCTGAAGACTCACCGCAAGATGCGCGAACGGGCGATCCTCGAACGCATCCGGGGCGGCGACCGGACAATCCCGGACATGGTCAAGGCGATCTACAGGGACACCGACCCGCGCCTGCATGGCGCCGCCGGCCTGTCGGTGCTTGCCCATCTCGAGGACCTGGTGGCGCGCGGCCTGGTTGCTACCCAGGGTGACCCGGCCATCGACGGCGTTTTTGTGCCGGTGGGGTAGAACTACTCAGCCGGCGCCGCACCCACCTGGCCCGCAACTTCCTGATCAAGTTCGGCGAGGAACCCGACGATACGGGCGGCATTGTCGCCGAGGTCGTAGCGGCCGTAGCGGGAGGCCGAGCGCATGTCGACGACGATGGTGTCGCCATCATTGCTGACCCGGATGGCGACGTCGGCGGGCAGGCCCACGACGAAGCTCCGGGCCACGGCCGATATCGTCACCTCGTCTTGACCGTCGGTCACTGGGTATGGCGCGGTAAGTTGCCAATCGCGGCGGTCGAGCACGGTTTCAACGGCGTCGACGACGGTTTCGAAAGGCAGATTGTAGCTATGCCCGGTGACCAGCGGATAGGCGTCGGCCTGCAGGCGCGCTTCGCCCGGCGTTGGCAGCGCGAGCACGTTCATGTCCTTGGTGCGGTCGCTGGTGTCGAGCACTGGCGGATTGTCGAGGTCCGTCGTGATGTCCCTCAGGGGCGGCGTGGTCGCCGCCAAATAGGTGGCAAAGCCGTAGGGCGTCAGCACCAGCAGCGCCAGCAGGGCGCCGACCGAGAGGTCGCGGCCGCCACGGTCACCGAAATGCCACAGCCTGGACAGAGCGAGACCGGCAAACAGCAAAGCGAATGCGGCAAGCAGGGCGACGATCGCCAGCACCCACAGGAAGGCCGGCGTTTCCACCAGTTCGAAATGATGGCCGGCCAGCACGGTGAGCAGCAGGACCAGGGCAAAAGCGCCCGTGCGCCGCGACCAGCCGGCCGCCTTCGATGTCTGCCGCTCGTCAATTTCCATTGTCTTCAGCACCGCCCCAACCCGCACAGACGCTTAGAGCAAAGGATGCTCAAATTGAACATCCCCTGCCCTAACGTTTTTGCCGCCGGTAGCTTGAAGGTCAAGGAAACGCACGGTCCCGGTCAATCCGTCGGCAGGCGGTAGTCGCTGAACTGCTTGCGCAAGGTGATCTTCTGGATCTTGCCGGTGGCGGTGTGCGGGATTTCGCTGATGAAAGCGACGTCGTCGGGCATCCACCATTTCGCCACCTTGCCGTCCATGAACGCCAGTATGTCCGCCTTGCTCGGCTCCTTGCCGGGTTTGGCGACCACGACCAGCAAGGGCCGTTCGCCCCATTTCGAATGATGGACGCCGATCGCCGCGGCCTCGGCGACATCGGGATGGCCGACGGCGAGGTTCTCCAGGTCGATGGTCGATATCCACTCGCCGCCCGACTTGATGACGTCCTTGGCGCGATCGGTGATCTGCATGTAGCCGCCGGAATCGATATGGGCGACATCGCCAGTGTCGAACCAGCCGTCCTTGTCGAACTGCTCGGCTCCGACGCCGCCATAATAGGCGCTGGCGACGGCTGGACCGCGCACCTTCAGCCGGCCGAAGGTCTTGCCGTCCCAAGGCAGTTCCTTGTCGTCGTCATCCGTCACCTTCATCTCGACCCCGAAGGGCGGGTAGCCCTGCTTGCCCTGGATATCGAGCCGGTCCTCGCCCTCGAGCGCTTGATACTGCGGCTTCATGGTGCACAGCGTGCCGAGCGGCGACATTTCGGTCATGCCCCAGGCATGGATGACTTCGACACCGTAATTGTCCTGGAATTTCCTGATGATGGCGCGCGGGCAGGACGAGCCGCCGATGACGACTTTGCTGAGATAGGGAAGCTTCTTGCCGGTCTCTTCCAGATGCTGCAGCAGCATCATCCAGACGGTCGGCACGGCGGCGCTGAAGGTCACCTTCTCGGTGTCGAGCAGCTCGTAGATCGAGGCGCCGTCCATCTTGCAACCGGGCATGACCAGCTTGGCGCCGATCATCGGCGCGCTCTGGCCAAGGCCCCAGGCATTGGCATGAAACATCGGCACGACGGGGAGGATCGTGTCCCGCGCGGAGAGGCCCATGGCGTCGGGCATGGCGGCGATCATGGCATGCAGCACATTCGAGCGGTGGCTGTAGAGCACGCCTTTGGGATCGCCCGTCGTGCCGGAGGTGTAGCACATGCCGGCTGCGGTGTTTTCGCCGAAAACCTTCCAGGCGAAGTCGCCATCGGCCTCGTTCAACCAGTCCTCATAGGCAACCACATTCGGCAGCGTCGTTTCAGGCAGATGCGCCTTGTCGGTCAGGACGATCACCTTTTTCAGCGATTTGACCGCGCCGGCGATCTTTTCCAGCAGCGGCATGAAGGTCAGGTCGACGAAGATCCCTCTATCCTGCGCATTGTTCATGATCCAGACGATCTGCTCGGGGAACAAACGCGGGTTAAGCGTATGGTAGATGGCGCCGATGCCCATGATGCCGTACCAGGCCTCTATGTGGCGCGCCGTGTTCCAGGCCAGGGTCGCGATGCGGTCGCCGAGCACAAAGCCATCGCGCTCCAACCGTTGAGCGACCTTGAGCGCGCGGCGATGAACTTCAGCATAGGTGGTGCGAACGACAGGACCTTCGATCGAGCGCGAGACGATCTCGCGCGTCCCGTGCTGACGCTCGGCATTGTCGATCAGCTTGTGGCAGAGCAGCGGCCATTCCTGCATCAGTCCGAGCATCTGGTTCCTCCCATTGCTTCCTCGTTTTTCCCGTCTTTTGTTCCATTGTGGGACGAACGGAAGGATTGTCCAGTCGTGACGTCTCCAACCGTTAACGGCTGAAGCAAGCAGTGATCGAAAGGCGGAGAAAACCGCCACAATCCGGCCATCGTCGACGTTAAGGTTCGTTAACGGGGTAGGGGTGCGGATTGGCGAGACTGAAAGAGGTTCGCATGGACACGCAGCTCGACGACAAGCAGATCGACGGCAAGCAGATCGACGACAAGCAGATCGACGACAGGCAGATCGACGACAGGCAGATCGACGACAGGCAGATCGACGACAGGCAGCTGGATGACAGCGGGGCCCAAGACGTGCAGTTGGACGATATTCAACTCGACGACAAAGAGCTTGAAGACACGCTTGCCGCAAGTCTGGCCGATCTCGTGCCGGAGGCCAAAAAGGTCACCGAAGACGAATTTGTCGAGGTGGTCGGCGGCGCCCTGGAAGCGGTCGGCGGCACGCTGCTGTTCAAAATGTGCGTCCAGAACGAAGGCGAAGGCCAGCATGTCGCCGCCGCATCGATCGGCGACGGCGGCAATCGCCAGTTCCTGCTGCTCACCTTGCCGACCGGCGGCGGCCCGCTGAAGGTCGAGACGACGTCAAGAAGCACCAACCCGGTAGCCGGTATTGCCGCGGCCTATGCCGGCCTCATGGACGTGTTCAAGACCGCAGCCTGAGCATTCCACGCGGGATCGTTTTTTGTGATCGGAAGGCCAGCTCTGGCCTACTGGCGAAGGCTTGCGCAACGAGTTCTCCAGACACATTTTAGGGACATGGGAAGCAACCCCGCACGCTCCCAATCGAACTGTGCTCCCAATCGAACAAGGAGAACCCCCGCATGGACCAGGTCGCCAACCCCGCCCCCGGCTTTCAGAGCAATCCCGGCAAGGTCATCACCGTCGAACCCTATCGCGGTACCGTGGTCGTGCGTGCCGGCGATACGGTGATCGCCTCATCGACGCGAGCGAAGCTTCTGTCCGAACCGCCCTACCCCCAGGCATTCTACATCCCCTTCGAAGACATCGACTTCACCCAGCTCGGCAAAACCACCCTGTCGACCCACTGCCCCTACAAGGGCGACGCCAGCTACTGGAGCGTGCTGCCGGCCGGCGAGACCGGCAAGGACGCAATGTGGGGCTATGAGCAGCCCTTCGAGGAAATGGCTGAGATACGCTACCACGGCGCCTTCTATCCCAACAGGGTGACGATCGAAGCAGCACCGGCCTGAGCAAGCGACTCAAGCCGCCGTTGCTCGCTTCATCATCCCAGGGTCTTCGCGACGGAGCTTCGCTCCTGTTTCATTCCGGGATGACGAGTTTAGAGGCCTCGGCTAATCTCAAACCTCGGCGACGTTAGTCCAAAGGCGAGGAAACCGCCTGCCGCCGCCTAATCCTAATCAGTCGTCCCGTCGTTGCCGACACCGTCGGCGTCATCCAGCCGCACGAACATCAGCCCCTTGGCCTTCAGCGCGAGCAGACCTTGCACGACGCCCTCGCCGGCGGCGTGGGTCGGCTGGTTGATGTGAGCGATGATGACGTCGCCATCCTTGGCGGCGGCGATGCGCCGGGCGGTTTCTTTTGCACCAAGCAACGAGCCGCCATCGCCGTTGATCGAAAAGCCGGCGATCTTGAAGCCGAGCCTGCGGATCATGGCGATGGCCGACGGACTGTATTCGGCGGTCGCGCCGCGAAACCATTTCGGCGCCGGCTCGCCGGTGCCGGCAAGAGCGGCCGCGCCCGACTCGACTTCGGCCTGCACCGCTTCAGGGCTGCCGGCGCTGCGGATGCCATAGATTTTCTGCGGCGTGTCGACAGCCGGGATGTGACGGCCGCCATGGTTTTCCAGTTCGAACAGATCGGGATGTGCGCGCATGATCTCGACGGCGGCGGCATTTCGCTTCAGCCAGATACCGGTGACGAAGATCGTCGCCGGAATCCGGTTCTCCACCAGGGCCGAGAGTATCCTCGTATCGGTCTGCCCGCCGCAGGCGTCGAGCGTGAGCGCGACGCGGCCGACACTGCTACCGTCCTCAGCCTTCAGATGCAGCGCCGGCTCGACAAGCGGCGCGGCCTGGGCCGAGGACACGGCCACGATAGATAGCGCCAAGGCGCAAAACAGCTTTTGCAAGGGATGCCTGTCTTGTCTGAGAATCGGCGCTGTCATAGCCGCATCCCAGGACCCGCAACAAGGCGGAAATCGGGATAGTGGCCGTGAGAAAGCTGATATCCCGACAATGTGACCGCCGCGCACCGTCAGACGGCGTGTTCCAGTTCCACATGCGTGCGTGACAGGACTTCGCGCACGGCCGCGACGACCGGTTCGACCTCGAGGCGCCAGACGCAGCAGGCCTTGCTGGGATCGAGCGGATTGCACAGGCTGCCCGCCACGCAATTGCACGGCATGGATGGCTGCAAGGCGAGGCTGGGCACGCCAACCGGTCCCCAGACGGCCGGGCTGGTCAGGCCGAAAAGGCCGACAACCGGCGTTCCGGCCGCTGCTGCCATGTGCATGGGGCCGCTCTCATTGCCGACAAACAGCCGCGCCTGCTGCAACACCGCCAGGAGCGTTTCCAGCGACAGCGCGCCGACGAAGTTGACGATCGACGCGGCACTGGCGAGGATCTGCTCGGCCGGCTTGCGCTCGTCAGGGCCGCCGACGAGTACGAAATCCAGTCCGGTTTCGCGCGCAACCGTGTCGATCACGGCGGCAAAGCGTTCATGCTGCCAGCGCCGGCCGTGAAAACTGGCGCCGGCATGCACCGCGATAAAGCCATTTGGCCGCAGATGGTGTTTGTCCAGCAATGCCTGGGCCCTCGCCGTCTCCATCGGCAATGGCCGAATCGACGGCACCCGCACGCGCAGACCGACGCCGAGCGGCTCGAGCGGCGAAAGGTAGCGGTAGAGATAGTGACGTTCGCCAAAACCGAACGGCTCGGCAAAGACATTGGCGGGCTGGCGCTCATGCCAGCGCAGCGGCCTTTCCGGAGGATTGTAGCCGATGCGCGTCCTGGCGTTGAGGAACCTGACGATGAGCCGCGATGTCTTTGAATCGGTGAGGTCGATGGTCAGGTCGAAACGGAATTGGCGCAGCTTGCTGATCATAGAATAGAGCTCGCGCCCACGCTCCAGCGGGGTGCCACGCATGGCAGCGCGGCGGAAGCTGACGACCTCGGCGGCGATGCCGTGCGCGGTGACGAAACTGGCCAGGCGCGCCTCGCAGAGAAAGACGATCCTGACACCGGGATATTCGAGCTGCAGGTTCTTGGCCAGCGTGGAGGACAGAACAATATCGCCGATGAACTTGGTCTGGATAATCAGGATCGAGCGGAAGGGTCTGGGCGAAATCTGTAACATCTTTTTCTCGGCACCGGGCGGGTTGGGGGGCCGTGAAATTGGGAAGAAACGATGTCGGGATTGCGTGTTGAGCCGCGCACATCAGCGTGAATTTGCTTACAAAATCGTAAGCTTAGCGCCAAACGGCCACGCAGGGCTGGCCGTTTCATCGATACCGAAAGGACTATGTCGAAATCAGGATGCCGCGGCGCTCTTTTTGGGGCGCGGCACTGCTGTTTTGGCAATCTGCACCGCGGCTTGGGCTGCGGCCAATCTTGCGATCGGCACGCGGTAGGGAGAGCACGAGACATAGTCGAGGCCGACCTCTTCGCAGAAGCGGATCGAGGCCGGATCGCCGCCATGTTCGCCGCATATGCCGAGCTTGATGTCGGGCCGCGTCGCCCTGCCCTTTTGCGCAGCCATGCGCACCAGTTCGCCGACGCCCTCGATGTCGAGCGAGACGAACGGGTCCTGCTCGATGATGCCTTTCTGCCGATAGGTCTCGAGGAAGGACGCCGCATCGTCGCGCGAGATGCCGAAAGTGGTCTGGGTGAGATCGTTGGTGCCGAAGGAGAAGAACTCGGCCGTAGCGGCGATGACGTGGGCGCGGATCGCCGCGCGCGGCAGCTCGATCATCGTGCCGGTGAGATAGTCGATCTTGACGCCGGTCTCGTCCATGACAGCCTTGGCAACCGCATCGATGCGCGCCTTGACGTAGTCGAGCTCCTTCACCAGGCCGACCAGCGGCACCATGATCTCGGGAACGACCAGCGCGCCGGCCTTCTTGCCGGCCTCGACCGCGGCCTCGAAAATGGCGCGCGCCTGCATCTCGGCGATCTCGGGATAGGAGACGGCGAGACGGCAGCCGCGATGGCCAAGCATCGGGTTGAACTCGTGCAGGGCTTCTGTGCGCTGCCTGAGCTTGTCGGGCGAGACATTCATGGCGGCGGCGACCTCCGCCACCTCCGCTTCCGTCTTGGGCAGGAATTCGTGCAGCGGCGGATCGAGCAGCCGGATCGTCACCGGCAGGCCGGCCATGATCTCGAACAGTTCGAGGAAATCCGAGCGCTGCATCGGCAACAGCTTGGCAAGCGCGGTGCGGCGGTCCTTCTCGGTATCGGCCAGGATCATCTCGCGCATGGCGACGATACGCTCGCCGTCGAAGAACATGTGCTCGGTGCGGCAGAGGCCGATGCCTTCGGCGCCGAAGGAGCGCGCCATGCGCGCATCGAGCGGCGTCTCGGCATTGGTGCGCACCTTCATGCGGCGCACCGCATCGGCCCATTCCATGATGGCGGCGAAATCGCCCGACAGTTCCGGCTGCAGCATCGACACGGCGCCCTTCAGCACCTGGCCGTTGCTGCCATCGATGGTGATGATGTCGCCCTTGCGGAAGGTCTGGCCCATCGACATCAGCGTGCCGGCCTTGTAGTCGACACGCAGCGAGCCGGCGCCCGAAACGCAAGGCTTGCCCATGCCGCGCGCGACCACGGCGGCGTGGCTGGTCATGCCGCCGCGCGTGGTCAGGATGCCTTCCGAAGCATGCATGCCGTGAATGTCTTCGGGGCTGGTTTCGATGCGCACCAGGATTGCCTTGCGACCTTGCGTCTTCAGATCCTCGGCATCGCCCGAGGAGAAAACAATCTCGCCGGTCGCCGCGCCCGGAGAAGCCGGCAGGCCGACGCCGATGACATCGCGCGCGGCCTTGGGGTCGATGGTCGGATGCAACAGCTGATCGAGCGAGGCCGGATCGATGCGGGCGACCGCCTCCTCCGTCGTGATCAGCTTGTCGCGCGCCATTTCGACGGCGATCTTCAGCGCCGCCTTGGCGGTGCGTTTGCCGGAACGCGTCTGCAGCATCCACAATTTGCCGCGCTCGATGGTGAATTCGAGGTCCTGCATATCGCGGTAGTGCTGTTCCAGGCGGTCGGAGATGTCGACGAAGGAGCGAAACGCGTCCGGCATCAGTTTCTGCAGCGACGGCTTGTCGGAGCCAGCGGCAATGCGCGCCGCCTCGGTGATGTTCTGCGGCGTGCGGATGCCGGCCACGACATCCTCGCCCTGCGCGTTCACCAGGAACTCGCCGTAGAGCATCTTTTCGCCGGTCGAGGGGTTGCGAGTGAAGGCGACGCCGGTGGCCGACGTCTCGCCCATGTTACCGAACACCATGGCCTGGACATTGACCGCCGTGCCCCAGCTTTCCGGGATATCGTGCAGACGCCGGTAGGTGATGGCGCGGTTGTTCATCCAGCTGGAAAACACCGCGCCGATCGCCCCCCACAGCTGCTCGTGCGGGTCCTGTGGAAACGGCCTGTCGAGCTCCTCCTCGACCTTGGCCTTGTAGAGGGCGATGACGCTCTGCCATTCCTGCGCTGTCAGTTCGGTGTCGAGCTCGTGGCCGAGGCTCGCCTTCTGGTCCTCCAGGATTTCCTCGAACACTTCGTGGTCGAGACCCATGACGACATCGGAATACATCTGGATGAAGCGGCGGTAGCTGTCATAGGCAAAGCGGGCATCGCCGGAATCAGCTGCCAGCGCCTCGACCGTCTCGTCATTGAGGCCGAGATTGAGCACGGTGTCCATCATGCCCGGCATCGAGGCCCTGGCCCCGGAGCGGACCGAGACCAGAAGCAGCTTCGACGGATCGCCGAAACGGCGCCCGGTCAGTTGCCCGATATGGTCCAGCGCCTTGACGACGTCGGCCTTCAACGCGGCCGGATAGCTGTTGCCGTTGGCATAATAGGCGTTGCAGACTTCGGTGGTGAGGGTGAAGCCCGGCGGCACCGGCAGGCCAAGACTGCACATCTCGGCCAGATTGGCGCCCTTGCCGCCGAGAAGGTTGCGGTCGCCCGCACGTCCCTCCGCGGCGCCATCGCCGAAGGTGTAGACCCATTTGGTCATGCTCGCCCTCCAAGTTCTCGGAAGATTAGAACCCCGGGGCCAAGACCCGGTTCCCCCGTGCTCCGACGCGAGCGTTATTATGCTGCAGTGCGAAAGGCAAGGTGTGGCAGCGAAGCCCGGCGACTACAATCGATTAAGCAAAAGCTGCGTCGAAAAGACTTGCCGGATCGCTGCCCAGGATATAGAACATATAGGGAACAAGTTGGGAGCAGCGTGATGAAACTCAACGGAAAACTCGACTATCTCGAACTGCCCGCGACTGGCGCAACGCTGGACAGCGTCAAGGCTTTCTACAGCGCCGCCTTCTCGTGGTCGTTCACCGATTACGGGCCGACCTATTCGGCCTTCGGCGAAGGGCTCGATGGCGGCTTCCAGGCCGATGCAGCGGAGGCGCCGGCGAAACCATTGCCGGTGCTCTATTCGCAGGATCTGGAAGCAACGCTCGACGTTGTCGAAAGCGCCGGCGGCACGATCGTCAAGCCGATATTCTCGTTCCCGGGCGGCAGGCGGTTCCATTTCACCGATCCCGCTGGCAACGAGTTGGCGGTCTGGGGCGAATAGCGCGTCCCCGCGCCCAAGCGGTGGCTCAGTTTTGCACAGTGGCCAACTCGGCATTGAGCTTTCGTGCCGCTCGTCCTATAAGGCCGCGCGCAGCGGGCAAAGCTCGTTTGCTGGGGCGTCGCCAAGTGGTAAGGCATCGGTTTTTGGTACCGACATTCCCAGGTTCGAATCCTGGCGCCCCAGCCAAATCACATGCCTTTGGAATCAATGATTTACCGACCTTATCGATGGCTGCCGTCAGGAGCTATCTGACTCCCACGCGACCCCGACTCCGTTGACAGAGCCGGGGCCGTGCGGAGAGGATCAGTAATCGTTGTCGTCCTGGATGACGACGGGATGATGCCGATGATGTCGATAATAGCGATGATGGCTGCGCTCGATCGAGCCGGTCACGATGACCGTATCCCGGCGATGATGTCTGCGGCCGTGGTCGTAGAAGGCAACCGTGCCGTGTCTGCGGTGATGAAGGCGTTGACCCTGGTCATTGATGACCTTTACGCTCCTGTGATGATGTCGATGGTGGGTCGTGATGACCACGTCAGCTTCGGCTGCCGGAGCTATCGTCGGCATGGCGATGAACAGCGCCAAGGCGCTCACGATCATTGTTTTCATTGTAATATCTCCACCTGCTAATTATCCCTTCGCGGGGATAACCGCGTCCCATCCCTTTGGTTCCGAGTAGCGGCGTCGGTCCACGGGCGCGATCAGTGACGGCTGCTCCCGTGCAACACGGCGTATCGAAAGAAGAAGTTGCGACAGCAGCTCCTGTTGGCAACTTCTGGTAAAGGCGCTCTTTCAAGCCGACCACCAGGGTTACGCCACTCGACAAAGGAGCGCTGCACAGGACCCTTCTATGTCGTCGCGTTCGATCTCCTGATCTGTGACGGGAAACACCCGTCTTGCGAGGAAGACCGTCGGCACAATTTGTGAGATTTACGAGACCAATCAGGCCATTTCAGATCCCATAGGTCGGGCCGTCTCAGATCCCGTAAGAAAGTGCAAGGTAAACCACCGGCGCCAAGATCAGCAGAACCGCGATTCCGATAACCACTGCGATTGCCAGGCGCTCTGTTCGCCTGACAAGCTCAGCGACCTTGTCGTCGTCAGCCGATGGTATGAGGTCAAGAACGGAAGAAACTTCCGCAGGACTGTCGTTGTCGTTTGCGGGTCGGGTTGCGCCGTCACGCACTGATCTCTGGACAAAGGTCACTGTCAGCCTCTCTATTGAACGAACACCGCTTGGCGGTGTCACGACGATCGGGTGCCCGCTAACCTCTCAGGAATGGCGGGCACCCGATTGACCACCGATGAAGGGACTCATGCTCGGCAGCCCGGTTCCAATGTATCGGGAGGGCATAGGTTGCCCGCCTTCGGGCCTATGGCTCCGACGTCAGGACTTCAGTCATACCCTGTTCGGACCTTGGTCTGGCAATCGACGAAGCGATGGCCGCCATTTTGTTTCGACGCAGAAAATGCGGGAACATTAGTAGGCTCTTACGAGTTCACTCCCAGCAACTAGTTCGGGAGAGATACGGTGAACAACATAATCTGGCTCATCGGAGCAGTCGTTATCGTGATTGCGATACTGAGCTTCCTGGGCTTCCGATAAAGGTGGCAGCTGAATTGCTGTCGGAGCCAATTGCCATCTGCGCCTTGTAGGCATCGCTTTCGCGTTGGCCGGCGCTTTGCATGTGGGCTTTGGCGTTCGCTCTCAGGTGGCGCTTAAATTCCTTCTCTTCGAACCTTACAGAATGCGCGTCGCAAGCAGGTCGCAAGGGCGACGGTCCTGTTGCAACAGTCGGATCGACGCCATCGCCGACGAAATCAACAAAGCATGCTGCGTCAGCTCGCCTCGCGCATCGCCTCGGCGGCCTGCAGATCGACCGAGACCAGTTGGCTGACGCCCTGCTCGGCCATGGTCACGCCGAACAGGCGGTTCATGCGCGCCATCGTGATCGGGTTGTGGGTGATGATGACGAAGCGCGTCTCGGTGGTCGCGGCCATTTCGTCCATAAGGTTGCAGAAGCGTTCGACATTGTGATCGTCGAGCGGCGCGTCGACTTCGTCGAGCACGCAGATCGGCGCCGGATTGGTCAGGAACACGGCAAAGATAAGCGACATCGCCGTCAGCGCCTGCTCGCCGCCGGACAGCAGCGTCATGGTCTGCGGCTTCTTGCCGGGCGGACGGGCCAGGATTTCGAGCCCGGCTTCGAGCGGGTCGTCGGATTCGATCAGCTGCAATTCGGCCGTGCCGCCACCGAACAGATGCGAGAACAGCCGCTGGAAATGGCCGTTGACCACCTCGAAAGCGGCAAGCAGCCGTTCGCGGCCTTCGCGGTTCAGGCTCTGGATCGCTTGCCTCAGTTTGCGGATTGCCTCGATGATGTCCTCGCGCTCGGAAACGATGGCCTCCAGCCGGTCCGACAGTTCCTTCTGTTCTTCCTCGGCGCGCAGATTGACGGCGCCGAGCCGCTCGCGCTCAACCTTCAGCCGGTCGAGCTGGCGCTCGATCTCGGCCATTTCGGGCATCGGGCTGTCGGCTTCCAGGCCAGTATGGCGAATGACCAGATGCGGCGGCGTGTTCAGCGTTTCCTGGATGCGCGCCTCGACCTCGAGCCGGCGCTCGTCGGCGGCGGTCAATCGCTCTTCGGCGCGGACGCGGGTTTCGCGGGAATCGGCCAGCGACTGGATCGCCGCGGTGGCGGCCTTGTCCAGCTCGGCCTGGTTGTTCTCGGCCTCCTGCAAACGGTCGGCGGCCGCCTTGCGCAAGGTCTCGGCCTCGGTCAGCTGCGACAGCAGCGCGCGCCGCCTGGCGTCGATCTCGTCGGGGGCGTCGGCCAGCGTTTCGCGCTCGGCCGCGGCCTCGGCCCTGCGCTCGCCCAGCGCGGCAATCTGCGTCGAGGCGTTTTCGGCCCGCTGCAACCAGTTGCTGCGCTCGGCGCCGATGGCGTCGAGCCGGCGCGTGCGCGCCTCGGCTTCGCGGCGCAGGCCTTCATGGACGGCGCGCGCGTCGGCCAAGGTTGCGCGATCGCGGCTGACATTGGCGGCGGATTGTTCAAGCTGCAATTGCAGGTCGCCGAGATCGGGGGCGTCCTGCAGCAGCATTTCGGCCTCGGCGAAGGCGGCGGCCGTTTCTTCATGGCTGTCGACGATTCGCGCGCGCGCCTCGTCGAGGGCGGCGCGGCGGCTTGCCAGCTCGCCACCGGCCTTTTCGGCCTCGGCCAGCGCGCTGCGGGCGGCGTCCAGGCCGTGCTGGGCATCGCGCCCGGCCTGGCGCGCATTGCGTTCGGCCTCGCTCGCCTGGCGGAGTGCCTGTTCGGCCTGGGCAAGGGCGGCTTCGGCCTCGCGCACGATCTGCGTCGCCTGCACCGCCTCGGCATCGAGCTCGGCCAGCCGGTTCTTCTGCGCCAGCCTTTGCGCGGCCGCGGTCGGTGCATCGGCGCTGGCGGTCAGCCCGTCCCAGCGCCACAGCGCGCCGTCACGGCTGACCAGCCGCTGGCCGGGGGCAAGCAGCGTCTGCAGGCGTTTGCCGTCGGCGGCATCGACGATGCCGATCTGCGCCAACCGGCGGGCAAGCTGCGAAGGCGCGCGCACCACGCTGGCGAGGCTCTTGATGCCTTCCGGCAAGGCCGCATCGCCTGGTTGAACCTGGCTTTCGCCCCAATGCACCGGCGCGCTGCGGTCGAGCGGCACGCCGAGGTCCTCACCAAGCGCAGCGCCAAGCGCGGTCTCATAGCCACGTTCGACGCTGAGCTGCTCAAGCACCGACGGGAAAAGATCGCCGCTGGCGGCATTGAGGATCTTGGCCAGCGTGCGCGCTTCGGTCTCGATGCCGGCGAGCTCCGACCTGGCGTCCTGCAGCGGCGGACGAGCGGCACTCTCGGTGGCGCGCGCCTCGGCGACCGCCTGTTCGGCAGCAATGGCGCCGGCCTCCGCTTCCTCCAACCGGGCGAGCGCGTCCTCGACCAGAGCACGTTTTTCGGCCGGGTCAGGCAAGCCCGCAACCTTCGACACAATCTCGGACAATTCGCGGTCGACGTCGGCCAGCTGGCGGGCGAAGCGGTCGCGGCGTTCGGCGTTTTCGCGCAGCGTGCGTTCGATCTGATTGCGCGCGGCGGCGGCCTCCGCTCGTTCTGCGGTCAGCGCAGCGAGCTTTGCTTCGCTCTGCGACAGCGTTGCGCCGGCCTGCTCGAAAGCGGCCCGCGTCGTGGCCTCGCGTTCGGCGGCGCCGGCATTTTCGGAGTTGAGCGTGGCTTCTTCCTCGCGCAGGCGCTCAAGAATATCCGCATTGTCGCGGACCATGCGCTCCTCGCGGGCGATGTCGCCGTCGAGCTGCTGCAGCCGGCGCTCGAGTTCGGCCTGGCGGGCGCGGATGCGGCCTGCCTCCTCCTCGATCTGCGCCTTGGCGATCGACAGCCGCTGGAAGGCGGCGGCAGCCGCGGCCTCGGCGTCACGCAGATCGGGCAGCCGGTGGGCGCCGATGCCTTGCTCCCGGGCGGCAGCCATCTGGGCGGCGGCGCGGTCGCCGACCAGAGCTGTGGCAACCGCCAGCGCCGACCGCGCATCGCCCTCCTGGGTCTTGGCCAGCGTCCAGCGCAGATGCAAGAGCGTGGCTTCCGCCTTGCGGATATCGGCCGACAGGTTCTTGAAGCGCGATGCCTGGCGCGCCTGGCGCTTAAGGCTTTCGATCTGGCTCTCCAGTTCGCCGACGACATCGTCCAGCCGTTCCAGATTCTGTTCGGCCGCCTTCAGCCGAAGCTCGGCCTCATGGCGGCGGGTGTGCAGGCCGGAAATGCCGGCGGCTTCTTCGAGCAGCGCGCGGCGCGCCTGCGGCTTGGCCTGGATCAGTTCGCCGATGCGGCCCTGTCCGACCATGGATGGCGAGCGCGCGCCGGTCGACTGGTCGGCGAACAGAAGCTGCACGTCCTTGGCGCGGGCTTCCTTGCCGTTGATGCGGTAGAGCGAGCCGGCTTCGCGCTCGATTCGGCGCGACACTTGCAATTCATCGGCGTCGTTGAAGGCGGCGGGCGCGGTCCGGTCGCTATTGTCGAGGAACAGCGTGACTTCGGCGGTGTTGCGGGCCGGGCGCGTTCCCGAGCCGGAAAAGATCACGTCGTCCATGCCGGACGCGCGCATGTTCTTGTATGAGCTTTCGCCCATCACCCAGCGCATCGCCTCGACAAGGTTCGACTTGCCGCAGCCATTCGGCCCGACAATGCCGGTCAGGCCGCGTTCGATGACGAACTCGCCGGGTTCGACGAAGGACTTGAAGCCGAGGAGGCGAAGGCGCGAAAACTTCATTCGCGCCTGCCTGGAAGGCACAAAGGTGCGCTGACGCCGAAGCGCAGTCGCTCCGGCGCCGCCTGGACGTCAGAGCAGAGGGTCGATGATGGCCGATATTTCCTCAATCGACATCGCACCTTTGTAGGTTTTCCCGTTGATGAAGAAGGTCGGCGTCGAGTCGACCTTGAATTCATCGGCGCCGCGCTTCTGGACCGATCTCACATCGTCCAGAAGTTTCTGGTCCGTCAAGCAGGCCTCGAAGGACTCCTGTGTAAAACCGGCGAGCTTGGAGATCTGCAGCAGCGCATCCTTGGTATTGTTGACGCCGACCCAGTTGGCCTGCTGCTTGAACAGCACGTCGACCATCGGGAAATAATTGTCCTTCGAACAGCGCGCCAGCATGAAACCGGCCTCGGCGCTCGGATCGAACGGGAATTCGCGCAGGATGTAACGCGCCTTGCCGGTGTCGATGTACTTGGTCTTCAACTCAGGGAAGGTGGTCGCGGCGAAATGCGCACAATGCGGGCAGGTCATCGAGGCATATTCGACGATGGTGACCTTGGCGTCATCCTTGCCGAGCTGCTTGTCGGGCAAAGCGCCGGGCTTCAGCAGTTCGGCCATGTCGACATTGCCGGAAGACTCCGGGACCTTGACGGCGGCCGGAGTGGCAGGCGTCGAAGCAGGCGCGGGAGCCGCAGGCTTCACATCCGCTGCTTTGGCATCCTCGCCTGAATCGCTGCATGCGGCGAGCATAGCCACTGCCGGAATGACGGCCAGCGAAGACAGGAGGTTTCTGCGGGACAAGCTACGGTTCATGCGAATCACCTGACTGTGGTTTGATTTTGCAACGCAAAGGCTAGAAAAGGCGAGAGTTGGCGGGAATTAAGGCATCGCCGTCCCCATTCCAATCGCCAAACTCTACATGCAGGATCACGAATGCGCGAGATAGATGACGCGTTCATGACCGACTGATTACCGGTTGATTACCTTGGCCGCTTCCTTTGGCCAAGAATTGTGGCGCCAAGACGCTCCAGCGAGGCGCGCAAGCCTTCATCCTCGATCTTGCCGACGGTATCCGACAATTTGGCCTTTTCGACAGAAGTCAGTGCTCTCGGCGTCGGTTTCGGCCGGGCTTTGTCCCTCAGCACCGGCTTTTGCACGATCCGGATCCTGCCGATCGCGTTGAAGCCGAGAAAGGCATTGACGCGGTTGATGATCTCGCCGGTCTCGTGCTGTAGGTGCAGCGCGGCCATGCCCTCGCAGGCGATGACCAGCACCGCCGGCTCGAACGGATCGTCCTCATGCATGCGGCGCGGCCACTGGATTTTTTCGGGGCGCGAATGGCCGGCGAGCCTGGGGCCGGCGATCTCTTCCCATGACTGCACCAGCCCGATCGAAATGCCGGCCCGCTTGCGCAGCACGGGGTCGAGGATCGCGGTCGCGAGATCGCTCACCGGAACGGGATTGCCGTAAGGCGTTCTCCCTGCCATGTACGTTCTCCAGCCACGCTCCTCACCAGCCTAGAGCCAGCCCGCGATCAATGGCACTGCACGAACAGACCCGCAAGGCCGCATCCGGACCAACTCTATCGGGAGAGATCGCCGCGCGTCTGCTTGCCTGGTACGACGCGCACCATCGCGAACTGCCGTGGCGGATCACGCCGCACGCCGCGGCCGGCGGTGCACGGCCGGACCCCTATCGCATCTGGCTTTCGGAAGTGATGCTGCAGCAGACCACGGTCGAAGCGGTAAAATCCTATTTTCGCGCCTTTGTCGAGAAATGGCCTGATGTGAAGGCGCTGGCGGCTGCGCCGGCCGAGGATGTGATGAAGGCCTGGGCCGGGCTCGGCTATTATTCACGGGCGCGCAACCTCAAGGCCTGCGCCGATCTGGTTGCGAGCCAGGGCGGCCGTTTTCCCGACAACGAAACGGGATTGAGGGAATTGCCGGGGATCGGCGCCTATACGGCGGCGGCGATCGCGGCGATCGCCTTCGACCGTCCGGCGGCGGTCGTCGACGGCAATGTCGAACGTGTCATCTCGCGGCTCTATTCGATCGCAACGCCGCTCAGCGAGGCAAAGCCTGAAATCCGCGCGCTCGTCGAAAGACTGGTTCCGCAGACAAGGCCGGGCGACTTCGCCCAGGCAATGATGGACCTTGGCGCCACGATCTGCACGCCAAGACGGCCGCGCTGCATGCTGTGCCCGGTGCGCGAGGATTGCAGCGCCATCCTGTCCGGCGACCCCGAGCGCTTTCCGGTCCGCCTGCCCAAGGTCGACAAACCACTCAGGCGGGGTGCCGCCTTCGTCGCCGAGCGCGGCGACGGCGCCATCCTGTTGCGCAAGCGGCCTGACAAGGGCCTGCTCGGCGGCATGACCGAGGTGCCGACCACAGGTTGGACAGCGCGGATCGACGGTGCAACCACTTCGGAGGCAGCGCCCTTCCCTGCCGACTGGCGGCGCGCTGGAGAGATCGCGCATGTCTTCACCCATTTCGCGCTCGAGCTCGAAGTTTTTCACGCTCAAGTGAAAAGTGATGCGCCGGAAGGGCATTTCTGGTCGCTGGCCCATGACATTTCCGGAGAAGCGCTGCCGACGGTCATGAAAAAGGTCATCGAAGCAGCGATACCGGGCGCAACCAAAAAGCACCGCCCCATTGACTAGCATTCGCTTTGAAAGGCCAGAAATGACTGAAATCCGCCATATCGTGTTCGACATCGGCCGCGTCTTGCTCCACTACGATCCGAACATTCCGTTCAGCCGCCTCATTCCCGATGCCGAAGAGCGCAAGTGGTTCTTCGACAATGTCTGCACGCATGACTGGAACATCGAGCAGGACCGTGGCCGGACGTGGGAAGAGGCGGAAGCGCTGCTGATCGCGGATTACCCGGATCATGCTGAAAACATTCGCAATTTCCGACGCTATTGGAACGACATGGTGCCGCATGCCTATGAGGACAGCGTCGCCATCATGCTCGGCCTGATCGAGAGCGGCCACGACGTGACCATGCTGACGAACTTCGCCGCCGACACACTTGCCGAGGCACGACTGCGCTTCGATTTCCTTAGCCGCCCGCGCGGCGTGACCGTGTCGGCCGATATCCGTGAAATCAAGCCCGACCGCGCCATCTACGACCATCACGTTGCCGCGTTCGAGCTCGAACCGTCAGCGACATTGTTCATCGACGACAGCCAAAAAAATGTCGACGGCGCCAAGGCGGCCGGCTGGCAGTCAGTGCTGTTCACGGATGCAAAAACGCTCAAGGCGGACCTTGAGCGGTATGGCATCGCGACCTGAGCTACGCAGAGGGGTCGAAGGTAGCGCTTTATGGCGCCCCCTCTGCCCTGCCGGGCATCTCCCCACGAGGGGGGAGATTGGCAGCCTCGCCGACGGCTCTTTCTTACAACGTTGAAAGTTGGCGAAAACAATGAAGCGCGCAATCTCCCCCCTCGTGGGGGAGACGGCCGGCAGGCCAGAGGGGGGCGCGGTAGGGCGCCGACCTTTATGTGGTAGCGTCAAGCCCCTGCCCGCTCCATGCCAAGCCTGGCGATGCGGCGCAGTTCGTCGATCGGGGTCAGGCCGCCCGAGCGCTCATAGTGCCAGAAGGTCCAGCCATTGCAGGCGTCCAGGCCCTGCACTTCGGCGCCGATCTTGTGGATCGAGCCGGCGCTGTCGCCGATCGCCACCGTGCCGTCGGCGCGTACCTTGGCCGACCAGCGCTTCTTGGCATCGTAAAGCGTGGCGCCGGGCTGCATAAGCCCGGTATCGATGAGGCTGACAAAGGCGACGCGCGGCTCGGCGCGCTTGCCGGTGAGCACGGCGAGATCGGCGCTTTCCAGCGGCCGCACCGCATCGATGCGCTCATTGGCGGCGTCGATATAGGCCTGTTCGCGCTCGATGCCGACGAAGTGACGGCCAAGCCGCTTGGCCACGGCACCGGTGGTGCCGGAACCGAAAAACGGGTCGAGCACGATGTCGCCCGGCTTGGTCGAGGCCATCATGATGCGGGCGAGCAGGGCTTCCGGCTTCTGCGTCGGATGCAGCTTGTCGCCATTGTCGTTCTTCAGCCGCTCGCCGCCAGTGCAGATCGGGAACAGCCAGTCGGAGCGCATCTGGATGTCGTCGTTCGATGCCTTCATGGCTTCGTAATTGAAGGTATAGCCCTTGCCCTTCTGGTCGCGCGAGGCCCAGATCATGGTCTCATGCGCGTTCTGGAAGCGGCGACCGCGGAAATTCGGCATAGGGTTGGTCTTGCGCCAGACGACATCGTTGAGAATCCAGAAGCCGAGATCCTGCATCTTGGCGCCGACGCGGAAGATGTTGTGGTAGGAGCCGATGACCCAGATGGTGCCATTCGGCTTCAGCACGCGGCGTGCCGCCAGGAGCCAGGCGCGGGTGAAGGCGTCATAGGCCTCGAAACTCTCGAACTGGTCCCAGTCATCGTCGACGGCGTCGACCTTGGACTGGTCGGGCCGGTGCAAATCGCCGTCGAGCTGCAGATTGTAAGGCGGATCGGCGAAGATGACGTCGATGGATTTTTCCGGCAGCCGATCGAGCGCGGCGACACAATCGCCCTTGAGGATCGTGTCCAGCCACTCGGATTGCTGGGGGGCGTGGGAGAGGTCGGCGACAAGACGCACGGCAGACATTTTTACACCCAAGGCACTCGTTACTGTTTACTCCCCGTTATGGTTACCGATCAGCGTAAATATTCGGTGAAGGACGCAACGGGCCAAGCAGCCCTGACGTCGTCAATTTGCGCAGCCCGGCCCGTTGGTGTATGTCGCGCCGCTTGAGCCTTGCCGGGCCTCTCATCACCCTCCCTCGTTCGGATTGCCATGCCCCAGCCAGACCTTGTCATCTTCGATTGCGACGGCGTGCTCGTCGATTCCGAGATCATCGCAGCCCGCGTCGAGGCCGAATTGCTGACCTTGGCCGGATATGAAATCTCGGCCGAGGAATACGCCGAAACCTATGCCGGACTGACCTTCAAGGACATCATGATGCGGGTCGAGGCAAAGTCCGCGATCCCGTTCCAGGCCTCGATGATCGACCGGGCCGAAGAGCTGGTCGACCGCAAACTGCGCAGCGACGTGCGCGCCATCGACGGCGTGCGCGAGGCGGTCGCCGCGGTCACCGCGCCGCGCTGCGTCTGCTCGAACTCACGCTTGGAGCGGATCGAGTTCATGCTCGAGAAAGTGGGCCTGCTGCCGTTCTTCGCCGGCCGGATTTTTTCAGCGCTGGAAATACCAAGCAAGAAAACCAAGCCCGCGCCGGATGTGTTCCTGATCGCGGCGCAGCAACTCAACGCCAATCCGGCAAACACCTTCGTCATCGAGGATTCGGTGCACGGCGTCACCGGCGCCAGGGCCGCTGGCATGCGCGTGATCGGCTTCACCGGCGCCGCGCACAGCTATCCCGGCCATGCCGATGTGCTGACCGAAGCCGGCGCCGAAACCGTCATCCGCCGCTGGGCCGAACTGAAAAGTGTGATTGCCGCTCTGTCGGAGTGGTCGGACGCCTGAACCGATCAGTCCTTGGCTTTGGCCGACTTGGCCCGTTTCTTCTTTGCCCTGTTGTAGGCAATCGCGGCGCGGACGAGCGCTTTCAGCGCATCCGCATCGATCTCGTCGCCCTCCGACACATCGATGGCGCGCCACACCTTGCCGTTGAGCCCGTTGTTGAACAGCCTGTCGGGATCCGGCAGGCTGGCGCCGTGAGAAAAGGTCAGCTTCACCTTGTCCTTGTGAGCGTTGCCGACGGCGATCATGCCGTCGCGCGACCATACCGGGCTGCCCATCCACTTCCACTCCTCGGTGATTTCCGGGTCGGCGTCGAGGATGGTATTGCGCAGGCTGGCCAACGTCTTGCCCCGCCAATCGTCCAGCTCCCGGATTCGGGCATCTATCCGCTCGGAGGCAGAGGCGCCTCCCTCGTCCTTGCTCGACATGCTGATCTTCATGGTCTGCCTCCGTTCACATCTTCTCGCCGGGCAATCGGCTGGCCTGCTTCACCCAGGAGGCGAAGCGGGCTTCGTCGATCTCTTCGCCTTCATGGATGTCGAGATACCGCACTTCCTTTTGCCTGGAACCGCCGGGAGGCACAGGATCGAGCGACGTGCCGCGAAAGAAGGCGACTTTGACGTATCTGGTGAAGCAATGCAGGCTGAGGAACCAACCCTCGCCCTCGATGCCATAGAACGGTGAGTTCCACTTCACCGCCTTGCAGACGCCCTGGACGGCGCTGACGATAAGTGCGTCGATCCGGCGCCCGACATCGCTTTTCCAGCCCGGCATGGCAGCAATATATGCCTGCACCGGAGCGTCCCCATAGGCCTTCGGGATCTGCGGGTTGCCGCCCGAAAGCAGGACCGGCTTTTCCGGCTTGTCTGGGGCCGGTTTTGCGACCTTCGATTTTCCCGGCGCCTTGGCCATGTCCTACCCTTGCGCGCCCTGCTCGCCACGCGATCTCGCGACGTAAGGCAGCACGAACATGTAGAGGCCGCTGAACAGCAGCAGGAATAGCGGCAGCAGCGGCGAATAGACCACCCAGGCCGGAGGTTGCCCGAACGCCATGGTGATGAAATTGGCTGCCACGGTCAGCGTGAAGATGATCGACAGCCAACGATGGGTTTGACGTATCCATTTGCTCAAGTTCATTGCAACTTCCTCTTGAAACCAGCGCCTACCAACGCGCCAGTTGGGTGATCTGGATGAGATTGCCGCAGCTGTCGTTGAGCTGGGCGATAGTCGAGCCGGTCACTTCTGTCGGCGCCATGGCGAACGCACCGCCGCGTCCCTTGATGCGCTCGTAATCACCCTTGACGTCGTCGGTGAACAGCATGAGCGCGGGCTGCCCCTGCTTGAAGATGGCCTGCTGGTAGGCCTTGGCGGCCGGGTTGTCGTTGAGCGCCAGCTGTAGCTCGGCTCCCTCGGGCTCATCGGGTGAGATGACGGTCAGCCAACGAAAAGGCCCATTGCTGAAGTCGGCCTTCACAGCAAAGCCCAGCACGTCGGTGTAGAAGCGCAGTGCGTTGTCCTGGTTGTCCACATAGACGCTGGTCAGCTTGATCTTCATCGATTTCCTCCTTTTTGCATTCGGTGCCCCGCGATCAGGGCATGGTACCGGCAGGCTTCAATCCGGCTTCGCCAGGACCTGCTCCAGCTTGGTGAGGAATTGCTGCCACCCGGCCCTGGCGCCGCCATAGGCCTGCTTCTGGCTCGGATGGAAGCCCGACTGCTCGACGCGCAGATGGGTTCCCGAGCTCGTGGGTGTGAGCGTGAACGTCACCACGCTCTTCAGATTGTAGGCGGCATCCTCATGCGCAAAATCCCAGCTGTAGGACAGCGTCCTGTTTTGCTCGATGGCCAGCACCTCGCAGTCGAGCACGCCGCCCCAGTCGCCGCGAAGATTGAAGCTGTGGCCGACGACAGGCTTGAAATCGTTCTTCATGAGCCAATCCTCCATCAGATGCGGCTGCGTCAACGCGCGCCAGATCTTCTCCGCCGGCCAGGATATTTCACGTTCGACGACGACGGTGCGCAGCTCGGGATTGCTCACTGGTCCATCCTTTTCAGCAGGTTCTCGAGATCATCGAAGCGGCTCTCCCAGAATCCTGTCATTTGAACTGTCCAGTTGGTCAGCGGACCAAGTGCCTCGGGCTGCGCGCTGTAGTGGGTCTGGCGTCCGGCGTGGCGGTCACGCACCAGCCCGGCCAGCTTCAGGACGCCGAGATGCTTCGACACCGCCGGTTGCGAAACCCCGGACTCCGCCGTCAGCGCCCCCACAGTCTGCTCACCCTGGCGGCAAAGGCGCTCGAAGATGGCCCGCCGGGTCGGGTCGGCAAGCGTTCTAAACAAAGTATCGTGGGCGTCTGGCATCGGGATCAATAACCTGTGAGCTATTGATCGACGTATAACTGCCGAGATATGAATGAGTCAAGTGCGCTGGCGGAATGGATCGAGATTAAAGCGCAGACGCGACCTGCCGCAGGCGCACGCCTGCAGGATTACGATCGGATCGTTTGGATCTTTCAAAGAGTTGACCGGCACCGTCGCAGCAGCGACGGCGCCCAGGCGCTTAGTTGGTCGCGGGAGCGCGCTTCTTTTTCTTGCCGGACTTCTTGTCCGCCGCCGCCGGCGCGGTGTCGTCATAGCCGGCATAGACAGTGTAATCCCGGGCGGAGGGTTCGGGCACGACGACGTTGGAATCGGTGAACACGAACTGGGTGGCTGTCGAGGGATCGCTGACCTGGATCTGATAGGGGTGAATTTGCGAATAAAGCACGTCGGGGCCGTGCATGACGGCAATGCGGATCGGCATGGTGATGGTGCCGGGGGCGAACAGCGGTCCCGGCACGATCTTGCCGGCAACCCCAACCTTCATCGTCAACTGGCCGTTGGCACGGCTGCAATCGCGGCTCACATCGCTGATCGAGGCCTGGTAGATGATCTTGGCCGGATCCTTGTTCGGATCGACGATGGAGCCGTCAGGCGCCGTCTGCGCGGCGGCAGCCGCCTCGGCATCCTGTGCCGCATCAGCCTTTTTCTTTTTCGGCTGCGGCGCGCCCTTGGCGTAGGTATTGAAGTATGCGGTGCCGTCACGCACCGTCACTTTCGGGCAGTAGGCCTGCAACTGGCTGGCGAGAACCTTGGGATCCTGAGGCGGTATTGGCGCATTCGGGTCGGTCTTCTTGCCGAAACCGAGATTGAGGATGCCATTGTCGCTCGATTGGCAACCGGCGGCGGCAAGCATAAAGCCGGTTAGCGCCAGACCCGCGACAAAGCGACGGTTGAACTTATGAAACGCCATGAAACTGCACTTCCCTCTCGCAAAGTTGGTGACGTATAGCAACGCCACGGCAAAAATGCGACTGAGGCGGCTCGGAAAATTAACCAATTGCCGTGGATGAAACCGGCGGCAGCAATGGACCTTTGACGATGCGCTATGTGAGTACCCGCGGGGATGCGCCCGTGCTTGGATTTGCCGATGCGGTGCTGGCGGGGCTGGCCCGCGACGGCGGGCTTTATGTGCCGCAGACATGGCCGCAGTTTTCGGCAGCCGAGATCCGCGCCATGCGCGGCCTGCCCTATGCGGACCTCGCCATCCGCGTGCTGACGCCCTTCCTCGGCGGCGAGATCGCCGCACCCGTCTTCGAGCGCCTGGTGCGCGAAGCCTATGCCACCTTCCGCCACCGGGCCGTCTGCCCGCTGGTGCAGACCGACGCCAACACGTTCATCCTCGAGCTCTTCCACGGTCCGACGCTGGCCTTCAAGGACGTTGCCATGCAGCTGCTTGCCCGGCTGATGGACCATGTACTGACTGAGCGCGGCCAGCGCGCCACCATCGTCGGCGCGACCTCGGGTGACACTGGCGGCGCGGCCATCGATGCCTTCGCCGGCCGCGACCGAACTGACATTTTCGTGATGTTCCCGCATGGCCGCGTCTCGCCGGTGCAGCAGCGGCAGATGACGACATCGACTGCCGCCAACGTCCAGGCGCTGGCGATCGAAGGCAATTTCGACGATTGCCAGGGCCTGCTGAAGGATATGTTCAACGATCATCGTTTTCGTGATCGCGTGTCGCTGTCGGGCGTCAATTCGATCAACTGGGCCCGCATCATGGCCCAGATCGTCTATTATTTTTCCTCGGCGCTTTCGCTCGGCGCGCCGGACAGGCCGGTCTCCTTTACCGTGCCGACCGGCAATTTCGGCGATATTTTCGCCGGTTACGCCGCCAAGAAGATGGGCCTGCCGATCGAGCGGCTGATCGTCGCCACCAACGACAACGACATATTGGCGCGCACTTTCGCGACCGGTGAATACCGCACCAAGGGTGTGTTTGCGACGACGTCGCCATCGATGGACATCCAGGTATCGTCGAACTTCGAGCGACTGCTGTTCGAGGCCTGCGACCGTAACGCAGAGACGGTGCGGCGTTACATGGCCGGCCTCAAGCAATCCGGCGCCTTCACCATCGAAACCGCAGAAATCGACCGGATGCGGTCCGAATTCGACGCCGGACGCGCTGATATGGACGAGGTTGCCGCCACCATCCGTTCAACGCTCGAATCCAGCAATTATCAGCTCGATCCGCACACGGCCGCGGCCGTGCATGTCGCCGCCGGCAAGGCTGACGGTGCAGTGCCGATGGTGGTGCTGGGCACGGCGCACCCGGCCAAGTTCCCGGCCGCGGTCGAAGCCGCCTGCGGCGTGTCGCCGGCCCTGCCGGCATGGCTGGGGTCCTTGATGTCAGCCGACGAAAAGTACACGGTACTTCCATCCGACCTGAAAATGGTGGAAGATTACGTGAGCCGCCACTCAAGGGCAGCGCGTTAGGGAGTACTTGCCATATGGGTGTTGAGGTAAGCCGTCTGTCGAACGGCCTGACAGTCGCCACCGAAACCCTTCCAAGCCTCGAATCCGTTGCCCTTGGCGCCTGGGTAAAGTCCGGCGCCCGCAATGAGCGTGACGACGAGCACGGAATGGCCCATCTGCTCGAGCATATGGCCTTCAAGGGTACGAAAAGGCGGACCGCCTTCGAGATCGCCTCGGAAATCGAGGATGTCGGCGGCGAGATCAATGCCGCCACATCAGTCGAGACGACGTCCTATTACGCCAGGGTGCTGTCCGACGATGTGCCGCTGGCGGTGGATATCCTTGCCGATATCCTGCAGGAGTCCGAATTCGACCCAGAGGAACTGGAGCGCGAGCAGCATGTGATCCTGCAGGAGATCGGCGCCGCGCACGACACGCCCGACGACATCGTCTTCGACCGTTTCACCGAGACCGCCTTCCGCCACCAGACGATCGGCCGCTCGATCCTCGGCACGCCGGAAACCGTCAAATCCTTCACCTCCAAACAGCTGCATGATTTCATCGAGCGCCAATATGGCGCCGAGAAGATGGTGATCGTGGCGGCCGGCGACATCAAGCACGACAATTTCGTGCGCGAGGTCGAAAAGCAGCTCGGCGGTTTCCGCAGCAAGTCCGACAGCACGATGCCGCAATATGCGCAGTATGTCGGCGGCGATTTCCGCGAGGATCGCGACCTGATGGACGCGCAGATCGTGCTCGGCTTCGAAGGCCGAGCCTATCATGTGCGCGATTTCTACGCTTCGCAGGTGCTGTCGATGATCCTCGGCGGCGGCATGTCGTCCCGGCTGTTCCAGGAGGTCCGCGAAAAGCGTGGCCTGTGCTATTCGGTCTATGCCTTCCACTGGGGTTTTTCCGATACCGGCATCTTCGGCGTTCATGCCGCGACCGGGCAGAGCGACATTGCCGAACTGGTGCCGGTCATTATCGACGAGCTGCAGAAGGCCGGCGAGAATATCCTTCAGGAAGAGCTCGACCGCGCCCGCGCGCAATATCGCGCCGGCCTGATCATGTCGGCTGAAAGCCCGGCCAGCCGCGCCTCGCAGATCGCCAGGCAGCTGCTTCTGTTCGGCCGGCCGATCGCCAAGGAGGAATTGATGGAACGGCTGTCGGCGCTGACCGTCGAGCGGCTGACCGACCTTTCGTCCCGGCTGTTTTCGACCAAGCCGACGCTGACTGCGGTTGGACCGGTGGGTACGCTCGCGCCCTATGAGGCGATTCTCGATTCGCTTGCGGGCACGCACACCACGGCCCGCAAGCTCGCCGTCTAAGCCTTCAAGCGCCGGTGTTCGCGCTCCCTTTCTTTCGCCGTGACCTGCCGGCACTGAAAGGCGACCGGGTCATGCTGCGCGTGCCCTACACCAACGACTATCGCGAATGGTCAGCGGTGCGAGGCGAAAGCCGTGCCTTCCTCGAACCGTGGGAGCCGCGCTGGACGCCCGATGAACTCGACCGCACCGCCTGGCGGCTGCGCATCGGCCGCTACCGCGAAGACTATGCGCAGGGGACAGCCATCGCCTTCTTCATCTTCGAGAAGGCGAGCGGCAAGCTTGCCGGCGGCATTACGCTCGGCAATATCCGCCACGGCGTCTCGCAAAGCGGCCATGTCGGGTACTGGATCGGGGAGCGGTTTGGCGGCCGCGGCCTGATGACCGACGCGGTCAAGGTGGTCTGCCGCTTCGCCTTCGATACGCTGAGGTTGCACCGGATCGAAGCTGCCTGTATTCCCGACAATGTCCGGTCGATCCGCGTGCTTGAAAAAGCCGGATTCCGGCGCGAAGGACTTCTGCGATCCTACCTCAGGATCAACGGCATCTGGCAGGACCACTACCTCTACGCCCGGATCGCGGACGATCCGCCGGGCGCTGGAACGAAGGACTGATTTTTGACGAATTTCCTGCGAAACGGGTCGCTGTTGGCCTTTGTTCTGGCGGTTGTCGTCACGCTTTGCGCGGCGCTCCCGGCCTTCGCCGTCGAACCGATCAAGATTGCCCGCGACGATGTCGCGCTCGACCTGTCGCGCGCCGTCCAGATCTACGTCAATCAGGGCGAAAACTTCCAGGTGTCGACCGCGCCCGGTCCCGACGGCATCGTGCGGCGCATCGAGGTCGAGGCCAATGACGCGCGCTCGAGCGGCGACTGGGCGGTGTTCGCGCTCGCCAACACCACCGACCAGCAGCTCGACCGGCTGATCGTGGCGCCGCATTTCAGGCTGGTGAATTCCGGCATCTTCTGGCCCGATCTCGGCGCCACCCGCATCGCCGCGATCACACCCAGCGAGGGCTTCGCGCTCGACCGCCAGTCAAGCTCCGACGCCGACGTGTTCCGGGTGACGCTGAACCCGGGAACGGTGATCACCTTCATCGCCGAACTCGCCTCGCCGAAGCTGCCGCAGGTCTATCTATGGGAGCCGGAAGCCTACAAGGACTCGGTCAATTCCTATACGCTGTTCCGCGGCATCGTCATCGGCATCGCCGGGCTGCTGGCGCTCTTCCTGACCATCCTTTTCGTCGTCAAGGGAACCTCGATGTTTCCGGCGACAGCCGCACTTGCGTGGGCGGTACTTGCCTATATCTGCGTCGATTTCGGCTTTCTAAACAAGATCATAGAGATATCGCCCGGGAACGAGCAGATGTGGCGGGCGGGAACGGAGGTGGCGCTTGCGGCGACCTTCGTGGTGTTCCTGTTCGCCTATCTCAACCTCAACCGGTGGCACGGCCATTTCAGCTATGGCGCGCTGGTCTGGATCCTCGGCCTGGTGCTGATTGCGGGTGTGGCCATCATCGATCCGGCCGTCGCCGCCGGTATTGCCCGGCTGTCCTTTGCCGCCACCGCGCTGACCGGGCTCGGCCTCATCATCCTGCTCGGTCTTCGTGGTTACGACCGTGCGATCATGCTGGTGCCCAGTTGGGTGATGGTGCTGCTATGGCTGTGCGGGTCGTGGATGGCAATCACCGGCATGCTCGACAACGACATCGCCCAGCCGGCATTGGGCGGCGGGCTGATCCTGATCATCCTTTTGATCGGCTTCACCGTCATGCAGCATGCCTTTGCCGGCGGCGCGCTGCATCAGGGCCTGTTCTCCGATCTTGAGCGCCAGGCGCTGTCCGTCGCCGGCTCCGGCGACACGGTGTGGGACTGGGACGTGCTGCGCGACCGCGTCGTCACCAAGCCCGACGTCAGCATCCAGCTTGGCCTGGCGCCCAACAGCCTGGGGGGTGCGGCCCGCAACTGGCTGCCGGTGCTGCATGCCGACGACCGCGACACGTTCCGCACCACCCTCGACGTGGTGCTCGAACATCGGCGCGGCCGGGTCTCGCAGAATTTCCGCCTGCGCGGCGCCGACGGGCACTACCACTGGTTCTTGCTTCGGGCGCGGCCGGTGATCGGCTCGGACGGCGAAGTGATTCGCTGCGTCGGCACCATGGTCGACGTCACCGAGCAGAAAAAGTCCGAGGAAAGGCTGCTGCACGATGCCGTTCACGACAATCTGACCGGCCTGCCCAACCGCGAACTTCTGATGAACCGGCTGGAAGCCATCATCTCGATCGCGCGCACCGAAGAGAAGGTGCGCCCCACCGTCTTCGTCATCGACATCGACCGTTTCAAGCAGGTCAATGACGGGCTTGGCATCTCGGCCGGCGACACCATCCTGCTCACCATTGCGCGCCGCTTGCACCGGCTGTTGAAACCGAAGGATTCGCTGTCGCGCTTTGCCGGTGACCAGTTCGCCCTGATGCTGCTCTCCGAACAGGAACCCTCCCGCATCGCGGCGGTGGCAGACGCCATCAAGCACGCCATCAACAACCCGATCACCTTCGCCAAGCGCGAGATCGTGCTGACCGCCTCGATCGGCCTGATCACCTGGACCTCGGCGCAGACTTCGGCAGAAGACATGGTCAAGGACGCCGAGCTTGCCATGCACCAGGCCAAGCGCTTCGGCGGCGACAGGATCGAGCCGTTCCGGCCGGCCTTCCGCACCGTCGGCACCGACCGGCTGCAATTCGAATCCGATCTGCGCCGCGCCATCGAGCGGCGCGAATTCACCCTTGCCTACCAGCCGATCGTGCGGCTGGAGGACGGCAGCATTGCCGGCTTCGAAGCGCTGCTGCGTTGGGACCATCCGCGCCGCGGCATGATCCCGCCCGGCGATTTCATCCCGGTCGCCGAAAGCTGTGGCCTGATCGTGCAGCTTGGGCTGTTTGCCATGCAGCAGGCGGCCGAAGACCTCGCCGGTTGGCAAAAGCAGATCGGCGACACGCCGCTGTCGGTGTCGGTCAATCTGTCCAGTCGCCAGCTGATCCGCCGCGACCTGGTCAGCGATGTCCGCTCGGTCATCGCGCGCGCCAATCTGAAGCCGCGCTGCTTCCGGCTCGAACTTACCGAATCGCTGGTCATGGACAATCCAGAGCAAACCTCGCATGTGCTGACCAAGCTCAAGCAGCTCGGCATCGGCCTGTCGCTGGACGATTTCGGCACCGGCTATTCCTCGCTCGCCTATCTGACCCGCTTCCCCTTCGACACCATCAAGATCGACAAGAGCTTCGTCGACGACGCGACGCCGAAGCGGGCGGTGCTGCTCAAATCCATGGTCAACATGGCGCATGAACTCGGCCTGTCGGTGGTGGCCGAGGGCATCTCCGACGAAAGCGATGCGCTGGAACTCCGCCAGATGGGCTGCGAGTATGTGCAAAGCTTCATGTTCGGCGCGCCGATGCCAGGCGACCAGGTGCTGAAGGCGTTGAAAGAGCAGTACCCGATGACGCAGGCGTGATGGGTGAGGCATGCGTCGTGCAGGCGCGTGGCTACATTGGAATGAACCCCGAAAATTAGCTGAAGCGACCGCGCCTTCGTCATCCTGGGGCGAAGCAAGGAGCGCAGCGACGCAGCGCAGACCCTAGGATGACGAAAGTGGCGGGCGGCTTCGGCTAGTGGCGAAGGTTCGGCGGAACGTCGGCGAATGCGAGGCCTCAGGCGTGCCCCGCGGCCAGGCTCAGATGCGCCAGATCAATCCCGATCGATGCCAGGATGCGGTCGTACTTCCGCTCGATGTCGGCGTCGAACAGCAGCTCCGGCGTGGCCGGACAGGTCAGCCAGCCATTCTCGGCGATCTCGGTTTCCAGCTGGCCGGCGCCCCAGCCGGAATAGCCGAGCGCCATCAACGCGCGCCGCGGGCCGCGGCCGGACGAGATGGCGCGCAATATGTCGACCGTCGCGGTCAGGCAGATATCGTCGGAGACGGTGAGCGAGGATTCCACCCGGTAGTCGCCCGAGTGCAGGACGAAGCCGCGGCTACGGTCGACGGGGCCGCCATTGCGCACGACGAAGTCGCGAGCCTGCGCCGGCAGCCTGATCGCCTCCTGCTCGTTCATGATGCCGAGCTGCACCAGAAGATCGGGAAACAGCATCTGCTGCGTCTGGTTGATGATCAGGCCCATGGCGCCTTCATCGCTGTGCGCACAGATGTAGATGACCGAGCGCGTGAAGCGATCGTCCTTCATGCCGGGCATGGCAATCAGAAACTGGTCGTCAAGAAAGCCGCGTCCACCGGCCGTCTTTTTGTGGCGCAACAAGTCCATGGACGGGAGCGTAACGCGTTTCCGGGACGCCGAAAAGATGCGCCGCGTGCGATTCGGCCAAAGCCCAACGGTTGGAACAACGGAATCTTGACTGCGAACTTCACTCGGCCGATTGCTTGAAGCCAACTGTTCCTTGCCCGAAGGTCACGCAAATATGATACGCAGAGCGCCATGAAAACATTGCGCGGCCATGAACTGACGATCAAATCAACGCCATGCAAAGCTTGAAAATCCTGCTGCTCGGTATTGCTATCGGATGCGGAGCAGTCCTGCCCGCCGCCGCCTCCTCGTCGGAATGGTACAACAGCGAAGGCGGCAAGGTGCGGCTGGTGACAACAGGCAAGGCCGACGAGGCCGGTCGCATACAGGGCGTGCTCGACATCGCGCTCAAGCCCGGCTGGAAAACTTATTGGCGCGATCCGGGCGACGCCGGCGTGCCGCCGCAGATCGACGTTTCGGCCAGCACCAACATCACCGATGCGGCGTTTTCCTTCCCGCCGCCGCAGCGCCATGACGACGGCTACGGCAAATGGGCCGGCTACAACCATCCGGTCTCGCTGCCGGTGACATTCACTTTGTCGTCGCCTGGGGATGCGGCCGTCATCGATGCCGACATCTTTCTTGGCATCTGCGAGACGATCTGTATTCCGGTGCAGACGCGGCTGAGCGTCGATCCCGCCGCCGATCCCGACAATGCCGAGGATGCGGCGCTGGTGAAGGCTGCACTCGCCACCTTGCCCGCGCCTGCCAAGCCCGATTTCGGGATCAAGGTGCTGCCGGGCGACCATGAGACGCTGATGGTCGAGGCGACTTTTCCCGGAGATCCGGAGGCGGCGGATTTATTCGTCGCCGGGGGACGCGATTATATGTTCGGGGCGCCTGCACGCAGCGAAAAGGACGGCCGGCTGGTATTTACCATTCCGATCCTCGACCGGCCGTCGACGACACCGACCGATGGCGGGTTGTATTACACCCTGACAAGTGCCGAAGGCGCGGTCGAGGGCGTTCTGCCGTTCCCCTGATACCGAACCCGATCAGGGCTTTCCCTTGATCCAGGCCTTGTCGGCGGTTGCGGGAGATGCCCGATTTCGCTATCGCAAGAAACCTTCCCTGCTTTTCACACGAGGACCATCATGACGATTGCCGTTGGCGACAAACTGCCCGATGCGACCTTCAAGGAAATGACCGCCGACGGCGCCAAGGTGATCACCTCGGCCGAGATTTTCGCGGGCAAGAAGGTCGTGCTGTTCGGCGTTCCAGGCGCCTTCACGCCGACCTGCAGCAACAATCATCTGCCGGGCTATCTCGAGAACCACGATGCCATCCTGGCCCGCGGCGTCGACACCATCGCCGTCGTCTCCGTCAACGATGTCCATGTCATGGGCGCCTGGGCCAATTTCACCGGCGGTCAAGGCAAGATCCTCTATCTCGCCGACGGCAATGGCGACTTCGCCAGGTCGATCGGCCTCGACTCCGACTATTCCAGCGGCGGCATGGGATTGCGCTCGAAGCGCTTCTCGATGATCGTCGACAACGGCAAGGTCACGGCGCTCAATGTCGAGACCAAGCCAGGAGTCGACACATCGGGTGCCGCTCACATTCTGAGCCAGCTCTAAACCGCGGCGGCCGCGTCGGCTCATGAGCGCCATGGCCTGACGACGACGCGCTTCCAGCCGGATTGCCTGCTTTGGGGGACATCGACGATGTTTGACATCATCTGGCGCAGCGTTGCGATCGGCATCGGCGCCACGGTGCTGATGGATCTTTGGGCGCTGTTCCTGCATCTGGCGCTCAGCCAGCCGCGGCCGAACTGGGGGCCGCCCGGCCGCTGGGTCTGGCACCTTAGGGAAGGCAAGGTTTTCCACGACGATATCGCCCATGCCGCACCCTATGCGCATGAGCAGGCGCTGGGCTGGGCCTTCCATTATGTCACCGGCATCGTCTACGGCTTCATCCTGGTGGCGCTGGCGGGCACGGCATGGCTGGACGCGCCGACCTTCCTGCCGGCCTTCATCCTCGGCATGGTCACCATCGGCGCCGGCTGGTTCCTGCTGGCGCCCGGCATGGGCGCCGGCTGGGCTGCGTCAAAGCGCCCCAACGCGATGCAGATCCGCGCCTTCAACGTGATCTCGCACACGGTGTTCGCGCTCGGCCTCTACGGCACGGCCCTGCTGATCCGCTGAGGACAGGTTCTATCCGCTGGTCGCCAGCGGCTTCATCGCGGCTACGGTATCGATGATCTCCTGACATCCGCTTTAGCGCGGCGCCAGACTGTCTATCGGCCGCCATCCGTGGACGACGCGGCGCGTGCCGACATCATAGGCGAAGTAATTGCCGCCGCCGGCCGGCTGATCCGCCGCGCGGCTGATTGCGCGGCCGCTGAGCGAGAGCAGCAAGAGCGTTCCGACGCCGCCATGGCCGACGAAGGCAATGTCGCCGCCGTCGGCAGCACCCAGCACCGTTTCGACCTCGCTGACAATGCGTTGCTGGGCGTCGATGGCCCGTTCCCAGCCGCGAATGCTTTTGTGCGGATTGGCGAAGAACTGGTCGGCGACCGCCTCGAACTCCGGCGGCGGCAGGAAGCCGGTTGCCGACCGATCGTTCTCATGCATGCGCTCCTTCACCTCGACCGCGAGGCCGAGGTGTTTGCCAAGGATCTCGGCGGTTTCGATCGCCTTGCGCTCGGCCGACGAGACGACACGGCGGATCGATCCGACCCATGGCTGATCGACCATAGCTGATGCTCGCGCTCGTCCGATCTCGGACAGCCCCCAGTGCGGCACGGGAACGTTGGCATCGATCTGAACCTGGGGATGGGTGATGTAGTATACGATCGGCATGAGTGAGATCCCCTGCCGATAGCTTGAGCTCAATAGCTTTGGGTCGAGCGCCGTGCCCGTGGCGCCGGCTGCTTCTCGGATGCCCCCGGCTTCAGCGCCACTTTCGGCGCCGCAGGTTTGGCTGAGCCCCTCTTGAACGGCGCCATGCCTTCCCTTGCGAGTTCGTCGGCGCGTTCGTTCTCGGTGTGGCCGGCATGGCCCTTGACCCAGTTCCAGGTCACCTTGTGGCGCCGATTGGCCTCATCCAGCGCCTGCCACAGTTCACCGTTCTTGACCGGCTTCTTGTCAGCGGTCTTCCAGCCGTTTTTCTTCCAGCCGTGGATCCATTTGGAGATACCGTCCATGACATATTTGCTGTCGGTGTGAAGCTCGACGGCGCACGGCTCCTTCAGCGCATTCAGCGCCGAGATGGCGGCCAGCAGCTCCATGCGGTTATTGGTCGTCTCGGCCTCGCCGCCCGACAATTCCCTGGTCTTGCCGTTGAAGCGCAGGATGGCGCCCCAGCCGCCGGGACCGGGATTGCCCGAGCAGGCGCCGTCGGTGAAGATTTCAACCTGCTTGGTCATGTCAGTCCGTATTCCGAAGGCGACCTGATCGCGCGGTGGAAGCGCATGCGCCGGATATATTCGGTCGGATCGCGCTTCATGACCAGCCCGCCCTCTGGAACCGTCAGCCAGTCATAGAGCCGGGTCAGCATGAAGCGCAGCGCCGAACCGCGCGAAAGCATCGGCAGCGCTGCTTTCTCGCCATCGCTCAAAGGCCGCACGCTCTGATAGCCGGCCAGCAGCGCCGTGCCTTTGGTCAGGTTGAAGGAGAAATCCTTCTCGAAACACCAGGCGTTGAGACAGGTGGCGACGTCATAGGCGTAGAGGTCGTGGCAGGCGAAATAGAAGTCGATGAGGCCGGACAGTTTCTCGCCGAGGAAGAAGACATTGTCGGGAAACAGATCGGCATGGATGATGCCGGCAGGAAGGCCCTGCGGCCAATGGCGTTCGAAATCCGCGAAATCGGCGTCGACCTCGGCCGCCAGTCCCGGCTCGACCTCGTCGGCTCGGTCGCGCGAGGCGTTCCACAATTTGCGCCAGCCCTCGATGGCCAGTGCGTTGTCACGCGTCATCGCAAAATCCTGCCCGGCCAAATGCAGGGCGGCGAGCGCCTTGCCGACCTCGGCGCAATGCGCCGCTGTCGGCCGCCGCAGCGACAGGCCTTCGAGGAAGGTGATGATGACCGCGGGACGGCCGGCCAGCGTGCCGATGACGGTGCCGTCATGCGCGGTCACCGGCAGCGGGCAGGAAATGCCTTTGCGGGCGAGATGGCCCATCAGGCCGAGGAAGAACGGCAGGTCGGCCTTGTCGACGCGCTTCTCGTAGAGCGTCAGTATGTAAGAGCCGCTTGAGGTGTGCAGCAGGAAATTCGAATTCTCCGTGCCTTCGGCGATACCCTTGTAGGACAAGAGTTCGCCGACTGGATATGCCCTCAGGAACGCGCCGAGTTCGCCCTCATTGACGTCGGTGTAGACCGCCATGGGCTGTTCACGCGGCTCCGTTGACGAAGGCCATGTCGGCCCGCGTCAGTTCGACATCGCGCAGAACCCGCATGACTGGAAAATCCTCCGTTTCGGTGGCCGTGATCGCCAGGTCGATGTTCACCTCGAAGCGCTGGCGGAAGGCGTCGATGATCTCGTCGACGATGATCTCCGGCGCCGACGCGCCGGCAGACAGGCCGAGCGTCGAGATATTCGTGATGTCATTCCACGGAATTTCGGCGGCGCGCTGTACGAGAAGCGACATGGTGGCGCCGGCGCGCTCCGCCACTTCGACAAGACGGCGCGAATTGGAGGAATTGGGCGCACCGACGATCAGATAGAGATCGGCGCCGGCGGCGGTTTCCTTGACCGCTTCCTGGCGGTTGGTGGTGGCGTAGCAGATCGATTCGGCGGCCGGTGCATGCAGTTGCGGGAAGCGCTCCTGCAGCACCCGCAATATGCCGGCAGTGTCTTCGACCGACAACGTTGTCTGGCTTACGAAGCCGAGCGCTTCCGGGTCGGCGGGGGCAAAGGTCCCAGCGTCGGCTTCGGTCTCGATCAGCGTGACGGCGCCTTCAGCCAGTTGGCCCATGGTGCCGATCACTTCGGGATGGCCGGCATGGCCGATCAGAAGCACATGGCGGCCGAGCCGCTGATGGCGCATCGCCTGCTTGTGCACCTTGGACACCAGCGGGCAGGTGGCGTCGAGATAGAAGAGCTCGCGTGCCTTGGCGTCGGCCGGCACCGATTTCGGCACGCCGTGGGCTGAGAAGACAACCGGCGACTTGCGGTGCTCGGCCGGGATTTCCGAGAGTTCCTCGATGAAAACCGCGCCAAGGCTTTGCAGGCCCTCGACGACATAGCGGTTGTGCACGATCTCGTGGCGGACATAGACCGGCGCGCCGTATTTCTTCAACGCCAGCACGACGATCTGGATCGCGCGGTCGACACCGGCGCAAAAGCCGCGCGGCTGGCAGAGCCGGATCGTCAGCGGTGGTTTTGTGGCGGTCTGCAGCATGATTCCAGATCGGTTGATCGTATCGTTTGGCGAAATGAGGTGTGCACCCCTGCCCTGTCAAGGGCAGTTGGATCAGGTTGAATGGTCAACCTGATCTAACTCTTTGTTGGAGCATGATCTTGTCCGAAACCGGTTCCCACTTTTCGGGATCATGCACTGGATCATTCAGTCTTTGCCGGACGGCGCAGCCTGATGATCAGAACCGCGGCAAGAGCCGCCGCCAGGCCATACCAGGTGAAGGCATATTGCAGATGAGAATTCGGCAGGTCGATGATGGTGACGCCGCCGACCGGCAGCCCGCCCGGGTTCGGCGTCTTGTCGGCGTCGATGAAGATCGGCACCAGCAAGGCACCGGCCGGCAGGCCGGCACTCGCCGCCATGACGTCACGATCCTTCCAATAGAAGATGTTCTTGGCCACGTCATTGTCGGGCAGCATCATCGACGGCTTGGCCGGCAGCGGGTTGCGCGCCAGGCCGGTGACCGTGACCTTGCCGGTCACCTGCCCTTGCGGGCGCTTGGCGGCATCCTTGACATCATAGGGAACGAAGCCGCGGTTGATCAGGACATAGCGGCCATCGTCGAGGGCCAGCGGGGTATAGACGTTGAAGCCGGCGTCGCCGTCCCATGTGGCGTAGAAATGCCGCTCGCCGGAGTGCAGGAACGTCCCGCTGACGGTGACCGGCGTGTAGTCGACATCACCGGTGGCGGCGAATTCCTTCTCGACGTCCGCCAGCGGCTGCGGCGCTGAATGGGTGCGCTGGTCGATGGTCTGCAGAAGGGCTTCCTTCCAGTACAGGCGCTGCACCTGCCATGTGCCAAGCCCGAGCAGGATGACGAACACCACCAGGCCGAGGCCGAGCAGCAATGCCGTCTTCGGCCGCGAGCGGCCGGCGGGCTTGGTCAGCGCCTCGCTCATTGCCCCTGGTCCAGGCGGCCTTCGGCCGCCTTGTTGGCGTATTGAAGCGTCAGCAGCACCCCCTTGATCAACCTCAGCGCCGTCAGGCACAGTCCCACGGCCAGCGGTATCCAGATGATGAAATGCAGCCAGAGCGGCGGGCTCAGCGTGACCTCCACCCACAGCGCCAGCCCCACGACGATGAAGCCGATGATCAGGATGACGAACACCGCCGGGCCGTCGCCGGCATCGGCGTAGGAATAGTCGAGGCCGCAATTGTTGCAGCGCTTGCCGACGGTGAGGAAGCCGGAAAACAGCCGTCCTTCGCCGCAGCGCGGGCAGCGTCCGTGCAGGCCGGCCGAGATCGGCTCAATGGGTGGCCAGATCGCCCTATCTTCACTCATGGATAGTCATGCTTTACGGCTCGATTTCGATCAGCGTTCCATCCGGCACCATAGTCCAGATTTCGTCCATGTCGCAGTCGGTAACCCCAATGCAGCCATCGGTCCAGTCGACCAATTGAAGCAGCCAGCCCGACCAGCCGAATCCGTTGGCCATTGATGGGGCGCCGAAAAGAAGAAAGGCGACCGCGTTGCCGCGACCGCCCTTCTGATTTGTCGGTTCGGTGAAAGCCGTCAGTGGCCTTCGATCACCGCGCCGACCGATCCCCAGACGTAGATCGATGCGAACAGGAACAGCCAGACCACGTCGACGAAGTGCCAGTACCAGGCAGCCGCCTCGAAGCCGAAATGCTGCTTGGGCGTGAAGTCGCCTTTCCAGGCGCGGATCAGGCAGACCAGCAGGAAGATGGTGCCGATGATGACGTGGAAGCCATGGAAGCCGGTCGCCATGAAGAAGGTGGCGCCGTAGATGGAATCCTTGAAGCCGAACGGAGCGTGCATGTACTCGTAGGCCTGCACCATGGTGAACAGCATGCCGAGGCCGACGGTCAGCACCAGGCCGTTGATCAGGCCCTTGCGGTCGCCATGGATGAGCGAATGGTGCGCCCATGTCACCGTGGTGCCCGACAGAAGCAGGATGATGGTGTTGTAGAGCGGCAGATGGAAGGGATCGAGGACTTCGAGACCCTTCGGCGGCCAGACGCCGCCAGTGAAAGCGGTGCGGGCGTAATTCTGCACTTCGCTCGGAAACAGGCTGGCATCGAAATAGGCCCAGAACCAGGCAACGAAGAACATCACTTCCGAAGCGATGAACATGATCATGCCGTAGCGCAGATGCAGCGACACGACGCGCGTGTGGTGGCCCTCATGCGCTTCCTTGATGGTGTCCGACCACCAGGCAAACATCGTGTAGAGGACGATGACCAGGCCGATGAAGAACAGCCATGGGTTCGCGATGTTGTGGCCGAAAATCGGAAAATCGCCGTTCTTGAGATACTGCATCAGGGCGACGCCGCCGACTGCAGTCACCAGCGCGCCGATCGACCCCAGGAAGGGCCACGGGCTCGGGTTGACGAGATGGTAGTCGTGTTGTGGTTTTGCGTGCGCGTCTGCCATATCAACCCCCGAGATTTGCTTCGGTATCTGAAACTTTGCTGCTGCTGTCCGGCGTCGATGACGCCACCGGCTTGTTCTTTTGGACCAGGAACATCGTGTAGGACAGGGTGATCGTCTTCAAGTCCTTCAGTTCCGGCACGTTGACGATATCGGGATCCACATAGAACACGACCGGCATGTCCAGCGTCTCGCCGGGCTTCAGCGTCGTGTCGGTGAAGCAGAAACACTCGACCTTGTTGAAGTAGGGGCCTGCCAGTTCCGGCTGCACGTTGAAGGTGGCGCGGCCGGTAACGGCGCGGTCGAACTTGTTGGTGGCGCTGTAATGCGCCTGCGTGGTCTCGCCGATCTTGATGGTGACCGAACGGGCGACCGGCTGGAACTGCCACGGAATGCCGTTGGTGTTGGCGTCGAAGCGCACGGTGATGTCGCGGTCGAGGATGCGGCCGGCATATTGCTTTTCGGCGCGCTGCGTCGTGCCGCCATAGCCGGTGGCCTGGCAGAACATCTTGTAGAGCGGCACCGCGGCGTAGGCCATGCCGATCATGCCGCCGAAGAAGGCGACGCAGACGGCGGCGACGACGCGGTTGGTGTTCTTCTTCCTGGGATCGGTCACGGTCTGGCGGGTCATCATCGGCCTCATCCGGTATGGCCGAATTTCACGATGGTCGCGACGTAGAAGATGACGACCAGAATCGCCAGCGCGACGCCGATCGCCGCCGAACGGTTGCGCCGCGCCTTCTTCTGGCTTTCGGTCAGCGTGACCAGTTCAAGCTTCTTGTCGATCATGGTCATGCTCCACCGATGGCCAAAGCGCGACCGACGACACAGTCGGCAAGATAGATGGCGAAGATGGCGAAGAGGTAGAGCAGCGAATAGGCGAACAGAGCCTTGGCCGGCTTCATGACGCGGTCGCTATCGGTCATGCACAGCACTTTCCAGGCATACCAGACGAAGCCGGCGCCGAGAGCCACTGATGCGACACCATAGATGGCGGTGGTGAAACCGAGCAACCAGGGCAGCACGCCGATCGGCGCCAGGATCAGGGCGTAGGCAAAGATCTGGCGGCGGGTCGAGGCCTGGCCGGCAACGTTCGGCATCATCGGGATGCCAGCCTTGGCGTAGTCGTCGGACTTGAACAGCGCCAGCGCCCAGAAGTGCGGCGGCGTCCACAGGAAGATGATCAGGAACAGGACGAGGCTTTCCAGGCTCACCGTTCCGGTCACCGCGGCCCAGCCGATGACCGGCGGGATGGCGCCGGCGGCGCCGCCGATGACGATGTTCTGCGGCGTCGAGCGCTTCAGCCACATCGTGTAGACGACGGCGTAGAAGAAGATGGTGAAGGCAAGCAGCGCCGCCGACAGCCAGTTGACCAGCACGCCCAGCGTCATCACCGACAGCACCGAAAGCACAAGGCCGAAGCTCAGGGCTTCGCCGGGCAGGATGCGGCCGGAGGGTACCGGGCGGCCGGCGGTCCGGCTCATTACTGCGTCGATGTCGGCGTCGTACCACATGTTGAGCGCACCAGAGGCGCCGGCGCCGATGGCAATGGCCAGGATGGCGATCACCGCCAGCAGCGGGTTGATGGTCACGGGTGCAGCGACCATGCCGACAAAGGCCGTGAACACCACCAGCGACATGACGCGCGGCTTCAGCAGGGCGAAGAAATCGCCCGACGTGGCTTCCGACATGCGAAAGCCCGCTTCGTCAATCATTGGGTCGTCGACAAGGGCCATGCGTACATAAGTCCAATCATTCCGTTGGCCGAAAACCGCCGGCGGGCCGGCGGTTTCGTATTCGGGCTGCCTTACTTGATCTTCGGCAGTTGTTCCCACTGGTGGAAGGGCGGCGGCGAAGGCAGCTGCCATTCGAGCGTCGTTGCACCCTCGCCCCACGGATTGGCGCCGGCGACGCGCTTCTTCTGGAAGGCCTCGAACACGCCATAGAGGAAGATCACCACGCCGACGGCCGATATATAGGAGCCGTAGGACGACACCATGTTCCAGCCGGCGAACGCGTCGGGATAGTCGATGGTGCGGCGCGGCATACCGGCGAGGCCGAGGAAATGCTGCGGGAAGAAGATCAAATTGACGCCGACGAAGGTGACCCAGAAGTGGGTGTTGGCGATCACCGGCGAGTACATATAGCCGGTCATCTTGGGGAACCAGTAGTACCAGCCGGCGAAGATGGCGAAGACCGCGCCAAGCGACAGCACATAGTGGAAGTGGGCAATGACGAAATAGGTGTCATGCAGCGAGCGGTCGAGGCCCGCATTGGCGAGCTGGACGCCGGTGACACCGCCGACCGTGAACAGGAAGATGAAGCCCAGCGCCCACAGCATCGGCGTCTTGAACGAGATCGAGCCGCCCCACATCGTCGCGATCCAGGAGAAGATCTTCACGCCTGTCGGCACGGCGATGACCATGGTGGCAAAGACGAAATAGCGCTGCGTGTCGAGCGACAGGCCGGTCGTGTACATGTGGTGCGCCCAGACGATGAAGCCGACGGCGCCGATCGCGACCATGGCGTAGGCCATGCCGAGATAGCCGAACACCGGCTTCTTCGAGAAGGTCGAGACGATGTGGCTGATGATGCCGAAGCCCGGCAGGATCAGGATGTACACTTCGGGGTGACCAAAGAACCAGAACAGATGCTGGAACAGGATCGGATCGCCGCCGCCATCCGGGGCGAAGAAGGTGGTGCCGAAATTGCGGTCGGTAAGCAGCATGGTGATGCCACCGGCCAGAACCGGAAGCGACAAGAGCAGCAGGAAGGCGGTGATCAGAACCGACCAGGCAAATAGCGGCATTTTGTGCAGCGTCATGCCCGGCGCGCGCATGTTGAAAATGGTGGTGATGAAGTTGATGGCGCCGAGGATCGAGGACGCGCCGGCAATGTGGATCGACAGGATCGCCAGATCCATGGCCGGCCCGGGCTGGCCGGAGGTCGACAGCGGCGGATAGAGCGTCCAGCCGCCGCCAACGCCATAGGCGCCGGGCGCGCTCGGCATGAAAGCCGAAGCGATGAGCAGCAGGAAGGCCGGCGGCAGCAGCCAGAACGAGATGTTGTTCATGCGCGGGAAGGCCATGTCAGGCGCGCCGATCATGATCGGCACCATCCAGTTGGCGAAGCCGCCGATCAGCGCCGGCATGACCATAAAGAAGATCATGATCAGCGCGTGCGCGGTGCCGAAGGCGTTGTACATGCTCTTGCCGCCGTCGATGGCGGCATCGCCGTTCATGGCATAGACCATCTGCGCCAGACCGGTGAAGATCTGGATGCCCGGCTCCTGCAGCTCCATGCGGATGACGACCGAAAGCGCGCCGCCGACGATGCCCGCGAAGATCGCGAAGATCAGGTAGAGCGTGCCGATGTCCTTGTGGTTGGTGGAGTACACCCACCGGACCCAGCCATGATAGGGCTTGTGGTCGTGGTCGTCGTGAGCTGCAGCTTCTGCCATGGTCGGCTCCGTTCCCTAATTCTTGCTAACCCGCGGCATCAATTGCCGGCGGCCGCTACCTTGTTAGTACCGTCGACCTCGGCCATCAGCGCCTTGTTGGCGCCGGGGAGGTCGGTCTTGGCTGCTGCCAGCCAGGTCTTGTACTGCGCATCGGATACGACGCGGACAGCGATCGGCATGAAGGCATGGTCCTTGCCGCAGAGCTGCGAGCACTGGCCGTAATAGATGCCTTCCTTTTCCGCCTTGAACCACGTCTCGTTGGTGCGGCCGGGAACCGCGTCCATCTTGATGCCGAAGGCCGGAACGGCAAAGGAATGGATCACGTCGGCTGCGGTAACCAGGACGCGCGTCATGGTGTTGACCGGCACGACCAGCTCGTTGTCGACCGCCAGCAGGCGCGGATAGACCTTGCGGTCTTCCTTGCCGATCGCGGCGCGGTCGGCGTCCTGCAGGATGGCCGAGTTGAAGGAGAGCGTGTTCTCGGTCTGGTACTCATAGTCCCAGTTCCACTGATTGCCCGTTACCTTGACGGTCAGCTTGGCCTCTTCCGGCGGCGTGTACTGCGCCGTCAGCAACTGGAACGAGGGAATGGCGATGAACAGCAGGACGACGACCGGCCCGACTGTCCAGATGATCTCGATCAGCGTGTTGTGGCTGGTCTTGGACGGAACCGGGTTTTTGCTGGCGCGGAACCTGAAGATGCACCAGGCGAGAAGCGCCAGAACCAAAGCAGTGATCGGGACGACGAACCACATCGTGTAGTTCCCGAACCACTCGATCTGCCGCATCATGTCTGTCGCCGGCGGCTGAAAAGTCATCTCCCACGGCTGCGGCTGGGCCGCATGGGCGGAGGCACCGGCGAAAAATGCGGCGGCGGCGCCTGCCGTTGCCATCAATTTGGCGCTTGCTGGGAATTTTCTCATCGCCCTCTTCATCTCCCGGTTCCTCGCGATCGCGACGCAAGAATATCGAACAATGCCGGGATGGGAATCCCGGACAGTCCCAAGGGTGGTTCAAACCATACTCTATTTCCCTCCGCAAGAAAGGAGCGGGCGAAACCGTGCGGCATTTTTGCGCGCAAGTGCTGCCGCGCTGTTTCGACGGCCTCGTGCCCGCGCGGGTCGTCGACAGACAGGCTATGCGGGCTTGTGTCCGGAATGCGCCTGACGGTCGCAATTCGGGCGAATTTGCTAGGGAAAAGCGCATTATTGCGCCTGCCGGGGCTGACCGGCGGTCGCCCTATCCTTTACTTGGCCTTGGCGCGGCTTAAAGTGCCGTGATTCGCAATGGAGCCGTCATGACCTCTTGGCTTTCGAGAAACGCCTGGCATTCGAAGAGCGCCTGGCATTCGAAAAGCGCTTGGCTTTCGAGAAGCGGGGCGAAGGTCGTTTTTCTCGCCGCCCTGATCGGTATCGGCTCGTCCGCAACCGGCGTCGCCAATGCAGCGCAGCCCAGCGGCACGGTCAAGTCAACGCATGGCGCGTGGTCGATCATCTGCGACACGCCGGCCGGCGCCACCTCGGAACAATGCGTGATGATGCAGAACGTCGTTGCCGAGGATCGCCCGGAAATGGGACTGTCCGTCGTCGTCCTGCGCACCGCCGACAACAAGGCCGAGATCCTGCGCGTGCTGGCGCCGCTCGGCGTTTTGCTGCCCAATGGCCTGGGCCTCAATGTCGACGGCAAGGATATCGGCCGCGCTTATTTCGTGCGCTGCTTCCAGGACGGCTGCTATGCCGAGGTCATTCTCGAAAAGCCGCTGCTCGATACGCTGAAGACCGGGACGTCGGCCACCTTCATCGTCTTCCAGACGCCGGAAGAAGGCATCGGCATCCCCGTCGACCTCAAGGGCTTCGCCGACGGTTTTGCCGCCCTGCCCTGAGCTTGATGCTTGCGAAACCGTCTTTCCTCACAATTCCCACGGGTTTGATCTTTGGCTGTGGGGGTCATCATGCGTGCTTGTTCTTTGCTTTTGTCGACCGGTCTGATCCTGACCGGCGCCGTTTCCGTCGCCTTTGCCGAGGATTCCGAAATCATCACGGCGCCCGATCCGGCCGTCATTTTCGAGCTTGCGAAAGGCTATGGCTCGGCCAAGATGGACAAGGACGACGGGGCGATCCGATGGTCTCGGGCCGGCTTCAGGGCATGAAATATGGCTGCGAAAACCATGAGAAGTGCAAGTCGATCCAGTTCTCCTCGGGCTATACCGACCCCTTCACGGCCGACCAGGCCAATGAATGGAACAAGAAATATCGCTGGGTGAAGGCCTTTTCGGGTGACGGGTCGAACTTCAAGATGGATGTCATGTTCAGGGGCGGGGCTACCCGCTCCTACCTGCTGCGGATCGTCATTGCGGATTGTGCAGGCGCGTCTTCGCGCCTACATCGTGGCAACACCATTCCTCCTGTGAGCGGACCTGCCATGAACAGCCTGACCGGCCAATTCGACATTTCAGACGATCGCATCAAGCGGATCGTCGCCGACACACTGAACGGCGCCGACGACGGCGAACTGTTCCTCGAATACAGCGAGAGCGAAGCGCTGATGTTCGACAATGGCAGGCTGAAGACCGCCAATTTCAACACCGACCAGGGTTTTGGCCTGCGCGCCGTGGCCGGCGAGGCCAGCGGCTACGCTCATTCCAGCGATCTTTCGGAGGCGTCGCTGCTGCGCGCCGCCGACGCCGTCTCGACAGTCAGGGGCGGCTATTCCGGCACGCTTGCCGCGGCACCCGCGCGCACCAACCGCCATCTCTATGGCGAGGAGAACCCGATCCCCTCGCCCTCCTTCGAGGTCAAGGCCAAGCTGTTGCAGGAAATCGACGCATGGCTGCGCGCCGAGGACCCGCGCGTGCGCCAGGTGACGGCCTCGCTCGCGGCGTCCTGGCAGCATGTCGAGATCGTGCGCGCCGACGGCCAGATCGTGCGCGACATCCGCCCGCTGGTCCGCATCAACGTTTCCGTCGTCGTCGGCGACGGCGACCGCCAGGAAAGCGGCTCCTATGGCATGGGCGGGCGCAAGGCGTTCGGCGAGTTCCTGGTCGAGGACGCCTGGAAGCATGCGGCCAGGGAGGCGCTCAGGCAGGCGCTGGTCAATCTCGAAGCCATTCCCGCGCCGGCCGGAACGTTCGACATCGTTTTGTCCAGCGGCTGGCCAGGCGTGATGCTGCACGAAGCCGTCGGCCATGGGCTGGAGGGCGACTTCAACCGCAAGAAGACCTCCGCCTTTGCCGGCCTGCTCGGCCAGCAGGTCGCCGCCAAGGGCGTTACCGTGGTCGATGACGGCACCATGCCGGAGCGGCGGGGTTCGCTGACCGTCGACGATGAAGGCACGCCTTCGGCCCGCAATGTGCTGATCGAGGACGGCAAGCTTGTCGGCTACATGCAGGACCGCCAGAACGCCCGGCTGATGGGCATGAAAGCCACGGGAAACGGCCGGCGCGAAGGCTATGCGCACCAGCCGATGCCGCGCATGACCAACACCTATATGACGGCGGGCGACATGGAGCCGGATGAGATCATCGCCTCGGTCAAGAACGGCATCTATGCCGTATCCTTCGGCGGCGGCCAGGTCGACATCACCTCAGGCAAGTTCGTGTTCGGCTGCACCGAGGCCTACATGATCGAAAACGGCAAGGTGACGCAGCCGATCAAGGGCGCCATGCTGATCGGCAACGGACCGGACGCCATGCACCGTGTGTCGATGATCGGCAACGACATGAAACTCGACACCGGCATCGGCATGTGCGGCAAGGCCGGACAAGGCGTGCCGGTCGGCGTCGGCCAGCCGCATCTCAGGATGAACCAGATGACGGTCGGCGGCACCAGGGTTTGAGCGAGGAGACGTCGGCGGGCTTGAATAGTTCCCCTCACAGGGATATCTTACCTTTGTCTTACACAAGGGTAATACCGCAATGGGTGCAATAGAAAAGCTTATAACGACCGTCTCGACCAAGGGACAAGTCATCCTGCCCAGCGCTATCCGCAAACGGAGGGACTGGGGCGCGGGCACGCGCCTGCAGGTCGAAGACACACCGGACGGTGTACTTTTGAGACCGGCGCCTGCCTTTGCCCCGACACGACCAGAAGATGTCTTTGGTGTCCTGCCGCACAGTGGCAGACCGAAGACCTTGGAGGAGATGGACGCGGCCGTCCTTGCTGAAGCACGGCGGCGCCATGCTCGCGATTGATACCAACGTTGTCATCAGGTATCTGACGAACGACGATCCCGAGCAGTCCCCGCGAGCCCGGCGGCTGATCGACGGTCAGCCCGTTTTCGTCGCCGTCACGGTGATCCTGGAGGCTGAGTGGGTGCTGCGCAGCGGCTATGGTTATGATCAGGCCTCGATCGTCAATGCACTGCGGGTGTTCGGCGGGCTTCCCACTGTCGAGATAGAGGATGCTGCGATGGTCTCTTCCGCGGTCGATCTAGCCGAGACGGGAATGGATTTCGCCGATGCGCTCCATCTGGGCAAGTCCTCGCACTGCTCAGCATTTGTGTCCTTCGACCGTAAGTTCATCAAGGCCGCACAAGCGGCCGGGTACGAAAGCGTTCGCGAAGGCTAGTTTGCCAGCCGGCTACGTCTTGCGGGGGGCGGCAAACTCAAGCACGGCCTTGTGAAAATCGGCGGATTAACGTCGCCGTTTCGGCTTCTCCAGCAGCGCCACGGCCTCGACATGCGGCGACCACAGGAACTGGTCGATGGGCGTGACGCTCTTCAAGATGTAGCCGCCGTCAATCAGGATGCGCAGGTCTCGTGCCAGCGTCACCGGATTGCAGGAGACGGCGGCGACGAACGGCACATCCGAGCGGGCGATCTGCTTCGACTGGTCCTCGGCGCCGGCGCGCGGCGGGTCGAAGACGACGCCATCGAAAGCATTCAGCTCCTTGAACGTCAGCGGCCGCCGGAACAGGTCGCGGCGTTCGCCGGTTACCCGCTTCAGGCCGGTGGCGAAGCGCGATCCGCGGTCGAGCGCCGAAAGGGCTGCCGCGTCGCCTTCGACCGCGTGGACTTCGGATTTGGCCGCCAGCCGAAGCGCAAAGCTGCCGCAGCCGGCGAAAAGATCCGCGACTTTCCTGGCCCGCTTCAGATGTCCGCCAACGAGATCGGCCATCGTCTGCTCGGCGGCTTGCGTTGCCTGCAGGAAGGCGCCAGGCGGTATGGCGACAGCGACGGTGCCGAACATGACCACCGGCTTTTTCGGCTCGATGACAATCTCGTCGTCGATCGAAAGCCGGGCAAAGCCATTGGCCATGATGAAGTTGGAGGCGACCCGGCGCTGGTTCTCGCCCAGCTTGCCCGACTCATAGACAGCGACGTCAAGCCCCGAGCCCGTCACAGTGACCGCCATCCGGAACGATTTGGTGGTGGCGCAAACCAGGTCGGCGACCGACCTCAAACGATCGAGCGCGGCAACGATCTCCGGCAGTGAGATCGGACATTCCTCGATGGGGATGATTTCCGGCGACAGATGGCGATGGAAGCCAAGCAGCATGCCTGTGTTGGCCCGCCTGGCGGCAAGCACGACGCGGCGGCGTGTGTGTGGCGCACACGGCACCAGGGCGCCGATGTCGCCGGCAATGCCTTTCAAGGCGTGCACGACCTTGTCGCGTTTCCATTGCTGGTAAGCGTCGGCTTGCAGATGCTGGACGGCGCAGCCGCCGCATTCGGTGAAATGCCGGCAGGCCGGATCGATACGCAGCGGCGACGTCTCCAATACCGCCATCAGCATGGCGCGATCCCTCTCGCGCGCGGCGGTGACGGTCTCGCCGGGCAGGGTGAAGGGAATGAACAGCTCGCCGGTTTCCGTCTCGGCGACGCCGTCGCCCTGCGAACCCAGTCTCTTGATGGTGAAGCCCGTGCTCATCGGTCCTTGGTCCCGGCATCCTTGGTCCCGGCATCCTTGATCCCGGCAAGCAGGAATTCGCGGTTGCCGTCCCTGCCTTCGATCGGCGACATGTGCAAGCCCAATGTACGCCAGCCAGGGACGCCTTCGAGCCATTCCTGCAGCAAGCCGGCCACACGGGCGGCGTCATAAGGGTCTTTCAAAAGACCGCCCTTGCCGATCGCCTCGCGGCCGGCCTCGAATTGCGGCTTGACCAGAAACACCGCACGAGCGCCGTCCCGTGCCAATGCCAACGCCGGTGGCATCGCCAGTTTCAACGAGATGAAGCTGACATCGGAGACGATGAAATCGGGGATACGGCCGCCGAGATCGGCAGCCGCGAGCTCGCGAGCGTTGAGGCCCTCGATCACGGTGACGCGCGGGTCGGACGAGACACCGGGATGCATCTGGCCGTGGCCGACATCGATGGCAGTGACATGGGCCGCGCCGCGTTCGAGCAGCACCTGGGTGAAGCCGCCTGTCGAGGCGCCGATATCGAGGGCTTCACTGCCCGCGGGATCGAGACTGAAATGGTCGAGCCCGGCGATCAGCTTCAGCGCCGCGCGTGAGACATAACCCTGCGCCGGGTCGTCGATGACGATGAGACAGTGCGGCAGAACCGTCTGGCCGGGCTTGCGGGCGACCACGCCGTCGACCATCACGGTGCCGCGCTCGACCGCGTCGCGGGCGCGCGAGCGGCTCGCAAACAGGCCGCGCTGGACGAGCAATTCGTCGAGCCGCTGGCGTGTGCTGGCTGGCAGAGGGGAGTTCATCGGCCTTCATGGCGAAAGCCGGCCGCGAAGGCAAGGACATTGGCATAGGAGGACGTCGAGACCCGGGCCGCAAGCCAGTCCGCCCGGTTGAATAGCGCAGCCAGTCCGGCAAGATGTAGAGGCTCAGGCAATGCGGAGGAAGACGAATGCTGACGGGAACCTGCCATTGCGGCGCCGCCCACTGGACCCTGGAAGGCGATCCCGGCCCGATCACGGCCTGCAATTGCACGCTTTGCCGCCGCTATGGCACACTCTGGGCCTATGACTTTGTCGACGAGCGTATCCGGCTTGCGGGGCCTGTGCAGTCCTACACCCGCGCTGGCAAGGAGACGCCGTCGCTGGAAATACTGTTTTGCCCGACATGTGCCTGTGTGCTTGCCTGGCGCGGTTTGCGCCGCAGCGACAGCGGCCGCACGCGGATCGCCGTCAATGTCAGGCTGGCACCGCCGGAGGCGGTCGCCGACCTGCCGATCGACCATTTCGACGGGCTGGACACTTATGACGACCTGCCGCGCGATGGGCGCTGCGTGCGCGATATGTGGTTTTAGAAGATCGTCCGTGAGACCTGCCGTTCAACGGCCGGCATCAGGCCGTCGCTTACGTCATCTGAAGCCTGCTTGCGCGGGCGCTCGACAGCAACGACTGGTGCGTCCGGCACGACGACAAGCTGCGGAACCTGCTTGTAGGAAAAAGCGCCCCTGATATCGCCCATCTTGCCGGCGACGATGCCTGCCACCGCCTGTTCGAGCTTGCGGTCATAGCGCGTCTCGGCCATGGCCGGCGCGGCGATGACGGCCAAAAGGGCCGCGCCGCACAGAAGCGTTCGCATTGTTTTTAACTCCCTGCCTGGCTCTCGTTCTAGCAGGGGGGCGTTGAAAAACGGCCAAAAGACACGGTAAGCAAAACGCCAAAAGGAAGCGTTAACACAGCGTTAGGGTTGCTGCCGACAACCGCTTCAGAGGCGTGAGGTTTGATTCAGGCCCGTTGCGCGCGCGCGGAATGGCCGAGCGCGACGAACACGGTGCGCACGATGCCGGCCGCGTCGAGCCCGGCATCGGCATACATTTTTTCCGGCTTGGCGTGGTCGGTGAACTCGTCCGGCAGCACCAGCGGCCGAACTTTCAGACCGCTTTCCAGCAAGCCTTCATGGGCGAGGAACTGCAGCACGTGGCTGGCGAAACCGCCGACAGCGCCCTCTTCCACCGTCACCAGCACTTCGTGCGAGCGGGCGAGACGGCGGATCAAATCCTCGTCCAGCGGCTTGGCGAAACGGGCGTCCGCAACCGTCGTCGAAAGCCCTGCCGCGCCGAGTTCCTCGGCCGCCAGCAGGCAATCCTGCAGCCGGGTGCCAAAGGACAGAAGCGCCACCTTGGTGCCTTCCCTGACGATGCGGCCCTTGCCGATTTCGAGGACCGAGCCGCGCTCCGGCATGTCGACGCCGACGCCATTGCCGCGCGGATAGCGGAAGGCGATCGGGCCTTCGTCATAATAGGCGGCGGTGCGCACCATGTGGCGAAGCTCCGCCTCGTCGGCAGCCGCCATCACCACGAAGCCCGGCAGCGTCGCCAGGAAGGTGGTGTCGAAGGCGCCGCAATGAGTGGCGCCGTCGGCGCCGACGAACCCGGCGCGGTCGATCGGGAAACGCACCGGCAGTTTCTGGATCGCCACATCATGGACGACCTGATCGTAGGCGCGCTGCAGGAAGGTCGAATAGATGGCGGCGAAGGGTTTGTAGCCCTCGCTGGCGAGGCCGGCGGCGAAGGTCACGGCGTGTTGCTCGGCAATGCCGACATCGAAGGTCCGGGTCGGAAACGCTTCGCCGAACAAATCGAGGCCGGTGCCGTTCGGCATGGCGGCGGTGACGGCGACGATGCGGTCGTCCAGGCGGGCCTCCTGGACCAGGCTCTCGGCGAACACCTTGGTGTAGGCCGGCGCATTGGCCGGGGCCTTGGTCTGCGCGCCGGTGATGACGTCGAACTTGTTGACGCCGTGATATTTGTCGGCCGCAGCCTCGGCCGGCGCGTAGCCCTTGCCCTTCTGGGTCACGACATGGATCAGCACCGGACCGTCGGCATGGTCGCGGACGTTCTTCAAGACCGGGATCAGATGCTCGAGATTGTGGCCGTCGATGGGGCCGATATGGTAGAAGCCAAGCTCCTCGAACAGCGTGCCGCCGGTGACGTAGCCGCGCGCATGCTCGACCGCCCGCTTGATGGCGCGGTCGGCGCGCTTGCCGAGATAGGAGGTCAGCTTCTTGCCGAAATCGCGCAGGCCAAGATAGGTCTTGCCCGACGCGAGCCGCGCCAGATAGGCGCTCATGGCGCCGGTCGGCGGCGCGATAGACATGTCGTTGTCGTTGAGGATGACGATCAGCCGGGCATCGAGCGCGCCGGCATTGTTCATGGCTTCATAGGCCATGCCGGCAGACATGGCGCCGTCGCCGATGACGGCAATGACATTGTTGTGGCCGCCGGAGAGGTCGCGCGCCATGGCCATGCCGAGGCCGGCGGAAATGGAGGTCGAAGAGTGCGCGGCGCCGAACGGGTCGTATTCGCTCTCGGCGCGACGGGTGAAGCCAGACAGGCCGCCTTCTTGCCTGAGCGTGCGGATGCGGTCGCGGCGGCCGGTCAGGATCTTGTGCGGATAGGCCTGGTGGCCGACATCCCAGATCACGCGGTCTTCCGGCGTGTTGAAGACATAGTGAAGCGCCACCGTCAGTTCGACGACACCGAGGCCGGCGCCGAGATGCCCGCCCGTATGCGAGACGGCATCGATCAGCTCGGCGCGCAGCTCCGAGGCCAGCTGCGGCAGCTCGCTTTCGTCAAGCTTCTTCAGGTCGGCTGGAATGCGGACCTTGTCGAGAAGCGGCGTATGCAGCGTTGCGTTCACTGTTAAAGGGCCTGCTCAGCTATAATGCGCGTCGATCATGGCGAAATATGCCTGCGTCGCCGGAATGTAAATGCGTGTCAGTGACGCGGGTGATGCTGACGTTAATTGTCCGGTAACGGAATGAACTCTTCCTCATCTCCAGGAACGATATCGAAGCGGCCCGTCTTCCATTCCTGCTTGGCCTCTTCGATGCGTTCCTTCGACGACGAGACGAAGTTCCACCAGATGTGGCGCGGAGAGCCGAGCGAAGCGCCCCCGAAGAGCATGAAATGGGCGCCGCGCTCGGACGACACGACGATCTCGTCACCAGGCCGGAACACCAGCAGCCGTTCGGCCGGAAAACGGTCGCCCGAAACCGAGACATCGCCGTCCAGCGTGTAGATGGCGCGTTCCTCGGCGTCGGCGGGAATTTTGACGCTGGCGCCGGGCGCCAGCCTCAGATCGGCGTAGAGCGTCTCGGTGTCGGCTCTTACCGGCGAGCGCAGTCCCTGGAAATCGCCGATCACCACGCGGCCGGAAACACCTTCGGCGTCGATCTCGGGCAGAAGGAGCGCGGCCGTGTTCTCGAACACCGGCGCCACTTCCTCCTTGCCGTCGGGCAAAGCCAGCCATGTCTGCAGGCCGGAGACCGACATTGGCGCGCCGCGCAGTTCTTCGGGCGTGCGCTCGGAATGGACGATACCGCGGCCGGCGGTCATCAAATTCACGTCGCCCGGCTGGATGACCATCTCGGTGCCGAGCGAATCGCGGTGCCTGATATTGCCGTCGAACAGATAGGTGACGGTGGAAAGCCCGATATGCGGGTGCGGGCGCACATCCATCGCCTGGCCGGCACGCAAGATCGCCGGCCCCATGCGGTCGAAGAAGATGAAGGGACCGACCAACCGCCGCTTTGCCGTCGGCAGAGCGCGGCGAACCTGGAAGCCGCCAATATCCTTGGCATTCGGAATGACCATCAACTCGATCTGGTCGCTGGCGAACGCGTCGCCAGGCTCAGGGTCCTTGCCGGGAAAGAAACTCATTGGATTTCCTTATGCGAAGCGCAGCGCCGATTTGGCTTTCGCCTTGGCCGCCACCTCTTCGCGATTGCGCGGATGGTGTGTGGTTTCGAGCGAATGCAGCAATTCATGCGCCGATTCGGCGATCGCCTCGACGGCGCGGTCGAAGGCTGCCTGGTTGCGCTGCGAGGGGCGCGTCGTTCCGCTCAGTTTGCGCACGAATTGAAGGGCGGCGTCGCGGATCTCGTCATGGGTCGCCGGCGGCTCGAAATTGAACAGGGTCTTGATGTTTCTGCACATGCTTGAACTCCTATCTGCTTTATGCCCGCCCCATTCCACTACTCCGCGTCGAGCGGCTCCGTTCCCACCGGTTTGCCATCACGCGACAGCCTTATCTTCTCGACCTTGTCTTCGGCGGCCTTCAGCAGCCGGTCGCAATGGGCCTTCAGCGCCTCGCCGCGCTCATAGATCTTGATCGACTGGTCGAGCGGCACGTCGCCACGTTCCAGATCATCGACGATCTTTTCCAGCGCGTCGAGTGCCTGCTCGAAGCTCATCGCCTTCACGTCTTCATTTGCTTCGCCAGCCATACTTTACCCCTTCATCAGCCGCCCGACATGGGCGGCGACCGAAAATGCCAGTCCCTGCAGATCGTAGCCGCCCTCGAGCAGGCTGACGAGCCGGTTGCCGCTGTGGCGCCCGGCGCGTTCCAGCAACTGGCCTGTCGCCCAGTCGAAATCGTCCTCGCTGAGGTTGATCTCGGCCAGCGGGTCGCGATGGTGAGCGTCGAAGCCTGCGGAAATTATGATCAGATCGGGCGCGAAATTATCGAGCGCCGGCAGGACGCGCGACAGCAAGGCATCGCGAAACATGTCCGAGCCGGTCTGCGGCGCCAGAGGGGCGTTGACGATGTTGCCGGCGCCGGTTTCGGTCTTGGCGCCAGTGCCGGGATAGAGCGGCATCTGGTGCGTCGAACAATAGAGCACCGACGGATCATCCCAGAAAATGTCCTGCGTGCCATTGCCGTGATGCACGTCCCAGTCGACGATGGCGACACGCTCGGCGCCGTGTTTCTTCTGCGCGTAGCGGGCCGCGATCGCCGCGGTGTTGAACAGGCAAAAGCCCATGGCCGTGGTCTTTTCGGCATGATGGCCGGGCGGACGCGCGGCGACGAAGGCATTGGCAACGCTGCCCTCGAAAACATCGTCGACGGCAGCGTTGGCCGCACCGATGGCAGTGACCACCGCCTGCCAGCTTTTCGGGCTGGCGCTGGTGTCGGCGTCGATCGAGGCAATGCCGCTTTCAGGGATCGCGGCGCGGACGCGGGCGACGAAATCCTCGGGGTGGGCGTAGAGGATTGTGGCCTCGTCGCCTTGCGGCGCCGTTACCCGATCGAGTGCGGTGAAGGCCTCGTCGTCGAGCACGCGCTCGATAGCGCGCAAGCGGTCCGGCCGCTCCGGATGACCGGGGGGCGTCAGATGTTCGAGGAAGATCGGATGGGTGTAGAGCCTGGTGACCATGACCCGATATAGGCGCGCCCGGCCGCTTTGACCATGGTTTGACGCCTCACCGCCCCGACGTTCAACAGGGATTACACCCCGGGCGCGGGCTGCGTCCAGCGCGAGCCGCCGAAGGAAGCCACCGCCTTGTCCCTGAGTTCCCTGAACTTGGACGACGCCTCGGCCAGCCGCTGGTCCCATTCGGCGTTCGGCACCTGGCCTTCGATGGTCTTGAAATAGACCTGCATCAGGCAGGCGATGGCGAAGGGTTCGATGAAGGCCGCCTTGAAGGCCCAGGCAAGGAGGATGGCGAGCACGAAGGCCCAGCCGCCGAGCTGCCCCGGTATGAACCACATGATGGCGGCGGCCGGCGCCAGCATCAAAAGGAAGATGACGAAGGACACGGCCCACATGATGACAGCCAGCCAGACCGCGTTCTTGACCATGGTCTTGCCGTTCTGGGCATAGAGCACGACGCCTTGCCGGGCGGTTTCGAAGGGCGACGACGAGTTGATGCGGATGTTGTAGCCGAGGATGATCTCGTCAACATAGGTCAGCGACAGGCGGATCACCGTATTGATGAAAGCGACCGGACCGCCGAGGCCCGGAATGGGCAGGAAGGCGGCGATGCCGCCGATCAGGCCGGTGATGGCGCGGATGGCGCCCTTGACCAGCTGGTCGACCACGAAAAGGATGTTGGCCTCGGCGAAACGCTCCTTCACCACGTCCTTGGCGTAGGCGATCTGGTCCTGCCCATTGGGAACGTCCCGGCCATCGATCAGATGGACCATGACGGCGATATGGCCGGCCTTGACGACATAGAGGATGTATTCGCGGATCCAGTAGAGCGCTATCGAAACGATGCCGATGCCGACGATGCCGCCCCACAGTGCAAAGGAAAGCGGCCCGTCGGGATCGGTGGAGATATGGCCGACGCCATAGCCGACCGAGGCGCCGCTGCCGGTCGCCACGATATAGGCGAGCGTGATGCCGAAATAGACGATCATGCGAAAGACGACGAATGGCCATGTCCTGATCATGATGGACACCGACCTGCCGATTTCGAAATCCCACATGCGCCCGAATCTCCCCTCAGAGATGGACGGCGAGGATGAACCCGGGCCGGGAATTGTCAATCTCGGCAAATGCCGGGTCTCGGCCGACCAGATTTCAGGCCGGCTGCGAACCCTGTTTTTTGAGAAGGCCTTCAAGCAGTTGCTGGAAGGCTGCCACCACGGTCTTCGACGTCGCTTCGGGGTCGTTCGAATTGGCGATGCGCTGCGCCGCCTGGCTGCTGGCGCCGTTGATCAGCCGGGCGGCGGTTTCGGGGTCGACGCCGGGGACGACCACCCCCTCCTGCTGCAGAGCCGTCAGATGATCGGTTATTGAGCCGACGCAGGCATTGGCGTTCGGCCATTGCGCCGGATCGCCGAGCACAGCCGGACCGTCGCGAAACATGATGCGCTGGATTTCCGGCTCCAACGCCATCTCGATATAGGTCGTGCATTCGTCGACGAAACGCTGCCAGCGGCTTGGCGCCCGCGACGCAATCTCATGGATGCGGACGGCCATCTCGCCATCGATTTCGGCGATGACGGCCTGCAGCAGGCCCTTCTTGTCGCCGAAATGATGATAGAGCGCACCGCGCGTCAGCCCGGCCGAGGCGGTGAAGTCGTCCATCGACGCGTCGGCATAGCCGATCGTGCCGAAGGCGTGGCGGGCCGCCGTGATCAGCTTGGCGCGCGTTTCGGCAATCATCTCCTTGCGGGGTCTGTGCATGGTTCTGGCCTTATTCATATACGCTTCGTATGCCAATTGACATACGCGGCGTATGGATTACATACATTCATACGCATCGTATGTAATTGTCGAATTGGCCTTTGTCGAGGAGCCAGCCATGCAAAACCCATACTCGGAAATCTTTCGTGCCCCTGGAGCCAAGGGGTTTGCCGCCGCGGGCTTCCTCGCGCGGCTGCCGATCGCCATGGCGCCGATCGGCATCGTGGCCATGCTCTCGCAGACACGTGGCGAATACTGGCTGGCGGGAGCTGTCTCGGCGACTTTCGCGCTGAGCAACGCTTTCGTGGCGCCGCAGATATCACGGCTGGTCGATCGCCTTGGCCAGACGCGGATCGTGGTTCCGACCACCATCCTCACCGTGCTCGCCTTCGCGGTGCTGATTGCCGCAGCCAATCAGGACTGGCCGGTGTGGACGCTGTTTGTGTCGGCACTGGCGGCCGCCGCCATGCCCAGCATGCCGGCGATGGTGCGCGCGCGCTGGACCGAGATTTTTCGCGGCCGGCCGCAGATGAACACCGCATTCGCCTTCGAATCGGCGGCGGACGAACTCGTCTACATTGCAGGCGCATCGCTGTCGGTGGGCTTGAGTGCCGCTCTGTTCCCGGAAGCCGGTGTCCTGGTCAGCACGCTATTCCTCGCCCTTGGCTCGGCAGCCTTCATCCTGCAGCGTTCGACCGAACCACAAGTGCGGCCGGTGAATCATGTCTCGAGCGGCTCGGCAATCCGGCTCAGGCCGGTGCAGATCATCACCTTCGCCCTGATCTTCGTCGGCGCCACCTTCGCGACGACGGAAGTGAGCACGGTGGCGATCACCAAGGAACTCGGCCAGCCGGGCGCCGCCAGCCTCGTCATCGGCGTCTATGCGCTGGGATCGTTCGTGCTCGGCCTTATCGTCGGCGCGCTCAACCTGAAAGCGCCGCTGCAGCGCCAGTTGGCCCTCGCGGTCGCCCTCGTTGCGCTCGGCACGCTGCTGCCGCTCACCGCCGACACGGTGCCGCTGCTGGCGCTGACCGTTTTCATCAGCGGCGTGGCGATCTCGCCAACCTTCATCACCGCCTTCGGCCTGATCGAACGCCACGTGCCGGAAGCGATGCTGACCGAAGGCATCACCTGGGTGATGACAGGCATCGGCATCGGCATGGCGCTCGGTTCGTTTGCCGCCGGTGCGGTGGTGGATGAATTCGGCGCCCGCAACGGGTTCTGGGTCTCGGTGGCGGCCGGCGTCATCGCATTGGTGACGGTGTTGCTGGGCCAGCGCAGCCTGGCCACCCACACATGCGAGCTGGACGGATGCGACGCGGCCGCCGTTCCCGCGGAGTGAGGATATGGCCTGACGTTGGCTTTGGAGACGATCGCAAACGTTCGGAATTAGGTGAGGCCTCTGGTGTCGTCATCCACGCGCGAGCGGGAGCGAAGCGGCCGCGCAGACCCGAGGACCCATTCCGTTACCTTGACCGAAGGGTGCAGCGGAGCAGACTTCTGCACCGTTGCAACGCGTCGAAGTCGCGGCATGGATCCTATGGTCTGCGCCGCGTCGCTTCGCTCCTTGCTTCGCCATAGGATGACGAACGCGTGGAGGCTTCAGCAAATCGCAGAAGCAGGCGACCTGCCCGCGCAATTTTTTCGGCAGCGTCGCTCTTGCGCGACGAACTAGATAATCTCAGTTTTCGCGATGTGAATCCCAAAGCCTTCAAGCCCGACATAGTGGCGCTCGCGCGAGGCGATCAGGTTGATCGAGGAAATGCCGAGATCCTTCAGGATCTGGGCGCCGAGGCCGATTTCTCGCCACTCGTTCTCACGGCGGCGGGCCTCTTCGTGGTCCTCACGGTCGGCACTCATCGGCCGGTTGCGCTCCTGATGGGCGACGCCGACCGAACCCTCCCGGAGATAGACGATGACGCCGCGCTTGCGTTCGCCCATCGCCTTCATAATGGCGTCGAGCCGGTGGCTGGTGCCGAACACGTCGGTCACCACATCCTCCGAATGCAGCCGCACCGGCACGTCCTCGCCGTCACGGATGTCGCCGAAAACGACCGCGACATGGTGCATGGAGTCCCAGGGCAGCGTGTAGGTGAAGACCTGTGCCTTGCCGCCGAGTGTGTCGATTTCGGAGCAGGCGACGCGTTCGACCAGCGTTTCCTTGCGCTGCCGGTAGGCGATGAGGTCGGCGACCGAGACCTGCTTGAGGCCGTGTTCCTCGGCAAAGCTCGCCACCTGCGGGCCGCGCTTGACGGTGCCGTCGTCATTGACCAGTTCCGAGATCACGCCAACCGGCGGCAGGCCGGCAAGCTTGCAGAGATCGACCGCGGCTTCGGTATGGCCCGAGCGCATCAGCACGCCGCCTTCCCTAGCGATCAGCGGGAAGATGTGGCCGGGCCGGACGAAATCCGAACCGCCGACATTGCCGTTGGCCAGGTTGCGCACGGTCAGCGTGCGGTCCTCGGCCGAAATGCCGGTGGTGGTGCCATGCTTGAAATCGACGCTGACGGTAAAGGCCGTGGTGTGGGCGGAATCATTGTCGGCGACCATCGGCTGCAGATTGAGCCGCTTGGCCTCCTCGCGCGGCATCGGCGTGCAGACGATGCCGGAGGTGTGACGGATGATGAAGGCCATTTTCTCCGGGCTGCAATGCACGGCGGCAACGATCAGGTCGCCCTCGTTCTCACGCCCGTCATCGTCCATGACGACGACGATCTCGCCGCGTTCGAAGGCGCGGATGGCTTCGACGATTTTCTTCTGATCGTATGGCATTGGCTCGCTTCGCTCGCAGGGAATAGGGTTGGGCAGTAGGAGTTAGGGAAGGAAGGACGGGCTGGCCTATTGCCTAATCCCTACTGCCTAATCCCCGGCCTGTCTGTCCCCGGTGCCGCAGATAATGGTCCGCGATGGCGCAGGCAACCATGGCTTCGCCGATCGGCACGGCACGGATGCCGACGCAGGGATCGTGGCGGCCCTTGGTCATGACGTCGACGTCGTTGCCGTCCTTGTCGATGGATTTGCGCGGCGTCAGGATCGACGAGGTCGGCTTGACGGCGAACCGGGCGACGATCGCCTGGCCGGTCGAGATGCCGCCCAGAATGCCGCCGGCATTGTTGGACAGGAAGACCGGCTTGCCGTCATTGCCGATGCGCATCTCGTCGGCATTCTGTTCGCCGGTGATGCGCGCGGCCTCGAAGCCGTTGCCGATCTCGACGCCCTTGACGGCGTTGATCGACATCAGGCCGGACGCGATGTCCTGGTCGAGCTTGGCATAGATCGGCGCGCCAAGGCCGGCTGGCACGCCGTCGGCGATGATTTCAATAACCGCGCCCACCGAGGAGCCGGATTTGCGGATGCCGTCGAGATAGCTGGTGAAGACCGGAACCGAGGCCGGATCGGGGGTGAAGAACGGGTTTTCGGCGTCACCGATGAAATTCCAGTTCCAGTTGGCGCGGTCGATCGATTTTTCGCCCATCGAGACCAGCGCGCCGCGCACCACCATTCCGGGCACCACCTTGCGCGCCAAGGCGCCGGCCGCCACGCGAGCGGCCGTCTCGCGCGCCGAGGAACGACCGCCGCCGCGATGGTCGCGCACGCCGTATTTGACTTCATAGGTGTAGTCGGCGTGGCCGGGACGGTACTGGCGGGCAATCTCGCCATAGTCCTTGGAGCGCTGGTCAACATTCTCGATCAGCATCGAGACGGGCGTGCCGGTGGTGATCATCGTCTCGCCGTCCTCGTCGAGGATGAAGCCGGATAGCACGTTCACCTCGTCCGGTTCGCGTCGCTGGGTCACAAAACGCGACTGGCCGGGACGGCGCTTGTCGAGTTCGGCCTGGATTTCGGCCCGTGTGAAGCGGATGCCGGGCGGGCAGCCGTCGACGACACAGCCGAGCGACGGGCCATGGCTTTCGCCCCAGGTGGTGACGCGGAAGAGATGGCCGAACGTGTTGTGAGACATGAATTTTAGCCCTGCCCGGCAGCGGACCGGATCAAAGGTGCGTTCTATTGGCGTTTTCCACAGCGGTCAAACTGTGATCCGGCGGTTTTAGTTTTGACACATTCGGTTGGTTTCTGCTCTCTTCCATCCGCCCGTTGAAAGCTCGCCGCCATCCGTGCAGGCGCAATGACAAAGAGGACGACGATGCGTACCCTGATTGGCGCTGCTGCCGCCATGTTGCTGATTTCCACCGCCGCCTATGCCGGCCAGACCGAAGGCCTGATCAAGAAGGTCGACAAGGACGCGCTGACGCTGACGCTGGAGGACGGTAAGTCCTTCAAGCTCAACGCCGAGACCGATCTCGATTCGCTGAAACCGGGCATGGATATCGTCATTGCCTATGACGTGACGAATGGCGAGAACGTCGTCACCGACATGGAACTGCCCGACACCGAGTAACACCGACATCGCACAGGCCCTTGCCGCTCGGCGGAGCCCTGCCCGGATAAACAGGACGGTCGTCCTGTTTTTATCTGCTCGAACCTAAAGCCAATCCAGACGCCCGTCCTGCAGCCTGAGCACCCGGTCCTGCCGCACTTCCAGGTTTGCCGCTTCGTGTTCGGAAACACCCTTGACCATCCGAAACAGGGTCCGCACGACGCCACCATGCGTGACGCAGACCGTCTGGCGGTCGAGCGCGTCGAACCACGGCTTCACCCGTTCGAGCAGCATCTGGTAGCTTTCGGCGCCCTCGCCCGGCGGCTGGAAATTCCATTTGTTGCGCCGTCGCGCCTTCGCCGAGCCCGGCATTCGCGTATCGAGTTCGGCATAGGTAAAGCCCTGCCAGTCGCCAAAGTGCACCTCGACCAGACGCGGGTCGGTGCGGTAGGCATCGGGATCGAGTTGCATCGCCAAGCGTAGCCGCTGCATCGTCTCGCGCGTCCGCTTCATCGGGCTGGCGACAAAGTCGAAATCCTCAGGGTTCTGGATCAGTTCGGCCAGCCGCCGTCCATTGCGGGTCGCCTGCTCGCGGCCGAGCGCGTTGAGATCGGTGTCGGCCTGGCCCTGCAGCCGCGACTCGGCATTCCACTGCGTCTGGCCATGGCGCACGATGTAGACGAGCGGAACCATCGGGTCTTCCGGAAATCAGGACAGGCAGGCGGAAACCGCGGCAGAACTATTCCTTGACGGTCGAAATATCCGGCGCGTCGACCGCCTTCATGCCGACGACGTGATAGCCGGAATCGACATGGTGCACCTCGCCGGTGACGCCACGCGACAGGTCCGACAGGAAATACACGGCGGAATCGCCGACTTCTTCCTGGGTGACGGTCTGCTTCAGCGGCGAATTGTATTCGTTCCACTTGAGGATGTAGCGGAAGTCGCCGATGCCCGAAGCAGCCAAGGTCTTGATCGGCCCGGCCGAGATGGCGTTGACGCGGATCTTCTTGCCGCCGAGGTCGACGGCGAGATAGCGCACGCTGGCTTCCAGCGCGGCCTTGGCGACACCCATGACGTTGTAATGCGGCATGACCTTTTCAGCGCCATAATAGGTCAGCGTCAGCAGCGAGCCGCCATCGGTCATCAGCGCTTCGGCGCGCTTGGCGATGGTGGTGAAGGAATAGACCGAAATGTCCATGGTGCGCAGGAAATTGTCGCGCGTCGTCTCGACATAGCGTCCGGTCAACTCGTCCTTGTCGGAAAAGGCGATGGCATGGACGAGGAAGTCGAGCTTGCCGTCCCAATGCCTGGCGACATTGGCAAACACCTCGTCGAGGCTCGCCGGATCAGTGACATCGCAGTGGCCGGCGACAAAGGCGCCCAGTTCCGCAGCCAGCGGCTCGACGCGCTTCTTGAACGCCTCGCCCTGATAGGTCAGCGCGATCTCGGCGCCATGGTCGACGCAGGCCTTGGCGATGCCGTAGGCAATCGATCTGTTGTTGGCGACGCCCAGTATAAGGCCGCGCTTGCCGGCCATAAGGCCCTGTCCACCCGCCATGTCAGCGCTCTCCGAAAGGTTTTCTGCTTTGGAGTGCCTATCGCACAGGCAGAAAGGCGCATCAAGCACAGACGGGGCGCGCGTTCAATTCAGACACTCGGCGTGACAACGAATGGGGGATAATAACGTTGTTGTGAGATTTGAACGCCTCACTGCGGCCAGCGCGCCTTGACGGCCCGGGCCGGCCGACCAGCCGAATCGGCTGGCCGGCACCGCATCGGCCCTATCCCGCCATTTTGCGCCAGGGAATGAGCATTCCCACCTGCTTGCGGTAGAGGCGGTACTGATCGCCAAACATCGCGACGAGATCGCGTTCCTCGAGGAAGATGCCGAGCAGGATGTAGCCGGTGCTGCCCGCCGCGAACAGAAGATGGCCCCATGTCATCGACGGCGTCGCCCAGAAGGCGAGGAGAAAGCCGACATAGAGCGGGTGCCGGACCCATTTGTAGAACAGCGGCGTCCTGAACACGGGCGGCGCCGGTTCGCTCTTGCGCAAAGCGGCGAGAACCTGGCGCAGGCCGAACAGTTCGAAATGGTTGATCAGAAAGGTGCTGGTCAACAATACCGCCCAGCCGAGCCAGAACACGCCATGGATGACGGCGACCCAGACCGGGTTCTCGACCGTCCAGACGAGACCGGGGATCGGCCGCCATTGCCAGTAGAGCAGCAGCAGGATGAGGCTGGCCAAAAGCACATAGGTGCTGCGTTCGGCCGCGTGCGGGACAATCCGTGTCCACCAGCGCTTGAAAACCGGCCGCGCCATGATGCTGTGCTGGGCGGCGAAAAGGCCGAGCAGCAGCGCATTGACGACGACGGCTTCGACCGGACTTCCAGCGACTCCGGAATCGATGGATTTCGGCACGACCAGGTTGCCGACGAAACCGACCGCATAGAGAAACGAACCGAGAAAAATCAGGTATGCGGCAACGCCGTAGATAAGGGTGATCACGCCCGCCATGACTGCCCCTCCATGCAAGCATCAGGATTCGGTCGGTCGACCGAATTCAGTGTCAAAAACCATAAATTCTCTGACGAGTCAACTTGATCGGTCGCTCGACCGAGATAGAGTGGAGGGACGTCCAGCCCCGGACAGGAGAAGCTATGATCCGCCCAGATTGCACCGCTACCAGCGGCAGCCACGCCGCATGACGGACGCTGCCCAAGCCGTTACCCCACCGCAGAACAAGCAAAAGCGCGACACGCGCGCCGAACTGATTTCAGCCGCCGAGTTGTGCCTCCATCGAGGCGGCTACGCCGATCTGTCGACGCGCCGCGTTGCCGAGATCGCCGGCGTTCCGCTCAGCCAGATCCATTACCATTTCGGCTCCAAGGAACGGCTGTTCCTGGCCCTGCTCGACCATCTGAACGAGGGCCTGCTGAAACGCCAGGCGGAGACTTTTGCGGCACCGATGCCGCTGTGGCAACGCTGGGAGCGCGCTTGCGATTTCCTCGACGATGATCTGGCGTCCGGCTATGTCCGGATCCTGCACGAGATGATCGCGGCAAGCCTGTCGAGCCCCGAGATCGCCAAGGCGGTGCGCCGCGACCTGCGCGGCTGGTTCGAACTGCTGGACGGACTGGCGCAAGAGGCGGAGCGTCGGTTCGGCGGCCTCGGGCCATTCTCCGCCGCCGAAGTAACCAGCCTGGTCAGCGCCGCATTCCTCGGCAGCGAGACGATGATCCTGCTTGAGATCGAGAGCCCGCATGTCCCGGTGCGGCAGGCGTTGCGCCGCTTCGGCGAAACCATCCGGCGGATGGAGGAAGCAGCGCCCGGCAGTTAGCCAGCGAAGTCGAGCCGCGTCAGCCTTTGCGGCTGCGCATCAGCGCTTCGAGTTCGCTGTCGCCGCCTTCCGGCAGCATGATGCGGACATGGGCGTAGAGATCGCCATGGCCGCCGGCCTTTTCCGGCAAGCCCCTGCCCTTCAGGCGCAGCACCTTATCGGAACTCGACCAGGCCGGAATGTTGACCGCCAGCCTGCCGGTCGGCGTGTCGACCGGCACCTTGGCGCCCAGCACCGCGTCGGCCAACGCTACCTCCAGATCGGCATGCAAGTCACGGCCCTCGATGCGGTAGCGCGGGTGCCTGCGGATACGGATCTTGACCAGCGCATCGCCCGGCTGTCCCGGCCCCTGCTCGCCCTGGCCCTTCAGCCGGATGGTCTGGCCATCCTCGACATAGACCGGCAGCTTGACCGCGATCTTGCGGCCGTCGGGGAACATCGCCGTCACCTTTTCGGCGGTCGCTATCTCCTCGATGGTGACGTCGAGCGTGACGTTCAGATCGGCGGCGGTCGCCTGCTGGCGGCGGTCGCCTGTTCCGGCGCCGCGCGCGCCGGAAAAGGCGTCGCCGAAGATCTGGCTGAAAATGTCGCTGTTGCCGTCGAACGGATCGCCGCCCGGACGCCCCGATCGGAATTCGAAGCGCGAGCCGCCGGCGCCCTGCTGGCGGCGGAAGCCACCGAACGGATCGCCGCCGCCGGCTGCGCCCTCGAAGCCCTGGAATTTCGGCTTGCCGTCGGCGTCGATCTCGCCGCGGTCGAAGGCCGCACGGTTCTTCTCGTCGCCGACGACCTCATAGGCCTGATTGGCGGCGGCAAAACGGTCCTTGGCCTTGGGATCATTCGGATTCTGGTCCGGATGATACTTCTTGGCGAGCTTGCGGTAAGCCGATTTTATGTCCTTGGCCGATGCGTTCTTGGCAACGCCCAGCACCTCATAGGGGTCGCGCATGCGTCCTGCCCTGGAAAATGAGTTAAATCCACGTTGGCCCTTATATGCGCTCCCATAGGAAGAAATTCCAGTGGCGCGCAGGCTTATCGAGGGTTGAAATTGCGATGCCCGCAAACCTCGAAAATCAGAGCGGTTTGAAGTCCTGCATGTGCCAGCCGCCGGCCGCGGCGATGCACAATTGCCCCTTGAACAAAGCGACGCCGTCGAAGCTTTCGCGCGAGGCGGTAAAGCTGCGGCAGGCCTGGCCGTTGTCCTGCACTTCGGCGAGTTCGGTGATGGAGCCACGCGAGCCGGTGTAGGCATTCGCCCACGGCACGGCCTGGCCGCGAAGCTCCTCGATGTCGGCCGAAGACACCGCATTGCCGATCGTGGTCTGGTCGGAAGCGCTGTCGGCGTCCGTCGATGTCACCCTGGCCGGCGCGCTTGAGGTGACGATGGAACGATCAACCTCGGCCTTTTCCAGGCTGAAGCCGCCGGCGCCGCAGGCGGCAAGCGGCAGTGCGATAATCACGATCACGGCTTTCGAACTGGCCGAAGCGATAACGCTCCATTGCCCGCTGTCAAAAGCTTGCGCGATACGCGACAATCGGCAACCTCCTGAAGCTCGAGACAATTTGAGAAAAACTATGAGTGACACTGAGTTAACAAGTAGTGACTTTACCGAAGCCGCCGAGCCGTTCCGGCTCTTTGCTGAGTGGCTGGAGGACGCCAAGAAAAGCGAAATCAACGACGCCAACGGCGTAGCACTTGCAACCGTCGATGCCGACGGCATGCCGGATGTGCGGATGGTGCTGCTCAAGGGCTTCGATGAAAGCGGCTTTGTCTTCTACACGAATTTCGAGAGCGCCAAGGGCCGCGAGATTCTTGGCAGCATGAAGGCGGCGATGTGCTTCCACTGGAAATCGCTGCGCCGCCAGGTGCGCATACGCGGTCCGGTGGAGATCGTCAGCGACGCTGAAGCCGACGCCTATTACGCGACGCGGCCGCGCGGCAGCCGGATCGGCGCATGGGCTTCGAAACAGTCGCGGCCGCTGGAAAGCCGCTTTGCCCTGGAGAAGGCGGTGGCCGAATACACGGCGCGCTACCCTATCGGCGAAATCCCGCGGCCAAAGCACTGGTCGGGCTTCCGCATCGTGCCGCAGGCGATCGAGTTCTGGCACGACCGGCCGTTCCGGCTGCACGATCGGCTGGTCTTTTCGCGCAACGCCGAAGGCGGCTGGGACAAGACACGGCTTTATCCCTGAGGAGAGGTTCAGGCCTTCTTGCGTGTCATGAAGGCCGTCAACGCGGCGCGCGCTTCGTCGGACTTCAGCCGCTCGGAGAAATGCTCGCTCTCCACCTTGATGCGGGCGACAAGCTCGTGGCGCGGGGCGCGCATCAGGTCACGAGCGATCTTCAGCGCCTGCGGCGGCTTGGCGGCGATCGCGCCGGCCGCTGCGAGTACCGCGGCTTCTAGCCCGTCCTCCTCGACCACCGCATAGATCAGGCCGGCGGCCTTGGCGCGTTCGGCGGAAAAACCTTCGCCGAGCCCAAGCAGCGCGAAGGCGCCCTGCCTGCCGAGGATGAGCGGCGCCAGCAGGCTGGAGCCCGCCTCCGGCACCAGGCCGAGGTCGACGAAGGGTGTGCGGAACACAGTGCGCGGCGTGGCGAAAGTCAGGTCGCAATGCAAATTGAGCGTGGTGCCGATGCCGACGGCAATGCCGTCGACGCCGGAGACCATCGGCTTCTCCGTTTTGGCCAGCGCCATCAGGAAGTCCCAGACCTCGTTGCCGCCTTCACCGCCGGTGGCGATGACCAGGAAATCGGCGAGATCGTTGCCGGAAGAGAAGGCGCCTGAAACACCGAGGAAGACATGGACGCGGACCGCCGGATCGGCATCGCCATCGGCCAGCGCCTTGGACATTGTCGCGTACATGGCGCGCGTCAGTGCGTTCTTCTTGTCGGGACGGTTCATGCGGATGATCTGGATGGCGCCCTGGCGCTCGACGAGAATATGGTCTGTCACGGTCATTCTTCCCTGGTGAGCGCTCTGGTATTCAGGCCGTTATCAGCGCCTTGCCGGCGGTAGCGAGGCTCTCGGCGCCATCGATGACGCGTTCCTTCAAGGCGCTGACTTCGCCGAGCAGGTTTTCGGCGAAAAAGCGGCAAAGGGCGATGCGGCTCTGCTGGGCAAGTCCGCCACGCGCCAGATAAGCGCCGCCGGCAGCAAGCGAGATCAGCCTGAGATAGGGGGTCGCACCGGCTTGCGCTTCGTCCAGACGGCCGTCGGCCAGCAGCTTCTGCAGGAAGCGCGTCGCCTCGGTGAGATCGTCGAACGCCTGGTCAAGCGCTTCGGCGGTGCGGCCGAAGCCCTGCAGGTTCGAGGTCCGCACCTCGTCGGCGATGGCCTTCAGTTCGGCGATATAGCCATGCACATGCTCGCCGCCGCCAAGCGGCAATTTGCGGGCTACAAGGTCGATCGCCTGGATGCCGTTGGTGCCTTCATAGATCGGCGCAATGCGGGCGTCGCGATAGAGCGCGGCCGCGCCCGTCTCCTCGATGAAGCCCATGCCGCCGTGGACCTGGACGCCGAGCGATGCGACATCGACGCCGATATCGGTGGAAAAGGCCTTGGCCAGCGGCGTCAGCAGATTGGCGCGATCGCGCCAATGCGCGGCCTCCTCGCCTGTCGACACACGCGCGAAGTCGATGGCATAGGCGCAGGAATACGAGATGGCGCGGGCGATCTGGGTCAAAGCCTTCATGGTCAAGAGATTGCGCTGCACGTCGGGGTGATGGACGATCGGCGCCATCCCGGCGCCTGAAAAGTCCGATGCCTTGCCCTGGCGGCGCTCATTGGCATAGGCGATCGCCTTCTGCGTCGCGGCTTCGGCCACTGCCACGCCCTGCATGCCGACGCAAAGCCTCGCGTTGTTCATCATGGTGAACATGCAGGCGAGCCCCTTGTTCTCCTCGCCTATCAGCCAACCGATGGCGCCGGGCGCAGCACCCTGGAACCCGTCGCCATAGATCATGGTGCAAGTCGGCGAGGCATGGATGCCGAGCTTGTGCTCGAGGCCGGAACAGAAGACGTCGTTGCGGGCGCCGAGCGAGCCGTCATCATTGACCAGGAATTTCGGCACCAAAAACAGCGAGATGCCGCGCGTGCCGGCCGGTGCGTCGGGCAGCCGCGCCAACACCAGATGGATGATGTTGTCGGTGAAATCATGCTCGCCATAGGTGATGAAGATTTTCTGGCCGAAGATGCGGTAGGTGCCGTCGCCGGCAGGCTCGGCGCGACTGCGCAAGGCGGCGAGATCGGAACCGGCCTGCGACTCGGTCAGGTTCATCGTCCCCATCCACTCGCCGGAGACGAGCTTTGCCAGATACTTTGCCTTCAGCGCTTCGGAAGCATGCTTGTCGAGCGCCTCGACCGCGCCCATGGTCAGCGTCGGGCCGATGCCAAAGGCCATGGCGGCGGAGTTCCACATTTCGAGCGCGGCAACGCCGACCATGGTCGGCAGGCCCTGGCCACCGAATTCTTCCGGTCCCGACAGCGCGTTCCAGCCGCCGTCGATCCAGCTGCGGTAAAGCGCCTTCCAGCCGGGCGGCGTGGTCACGGTCGCATCCTTCAGCACCGCGCCATGCTGGTCGCCGATCTTGTAGAGCGGCGCCACTTCCTCGCTGGCGAAGCGGCCGGCCTCGGACAGGATGGCGTCGACAAGGTCTTCGCCGAGGTCCCCGAACGTGCCGCGGTCGAGCGCCGGCTTGAGCCCGGCGACATGCTTGAGCGTGAACGAAATGTCGCCGACCGGGGCCTTGTACATGCCGCTTTCTCCTCCGCTGCTCCGGCCGCTCGATCCTAGGACCCGGGCCGATGCAAAACCATCCGCCTCTGGGCGGCCTCCGACCTTCTTTTTACGTAAACGTCAAACTTTGTCACGCGGATTTTCATCGAACTTCGTCGTCCACAGGTGGAGCGGGAGCGTAGCGGACGCCGAGTACCATGTCGCGACCTCGCGCTAGGGGCGCAACGGTGCAGAATTCCGCGCCGTGGCAGCGCTTCGAAGTCGCGGAATGCATACTATGGTCCGCGCCGCGTCGCTTCGCTCCTTGCTTCGCCATAGAATGACGAAATCGCGAGAGCGACAGGACTCCTGCCCGAAAGCACTTCCTTAACCATACCGGTCCACCATCGGTGTTTGGTCAGCGGGGATCCCCTGTTTGAAAACGCCGGCGCATCTTCTTCGCCGCTCAGCGATCGCTCTCGCGGCGATGATGGCGCTGACGTCAGCGGCTACAGCCTCGGACTTTTCCGAGCCTTGGCGGGATGGCGACCGCGCGCTGGTGGTCGACGCCTATGAATACAATTCCATCGACTGGGCGCAGCTTGCCACCGACAAGCGCATTGTCGGCTTCATCAACAAGGCCTCCGACGGGCTGCCGCCGCCCTATTTCTGCTACGGCGACGAGCCTACGGTCAAACTCTGCAAGACATTGTGGAAACGCTTTGCGGTGACGCGCGAGCTGTTTCAGACGCGCAAGGTGGTGGCCAAGGCGCTCGGCCTGAGATGGGGCGCGTATCATCTTGCCCGCCCCGGCAATCCGCTCGAGCAGGCCAACAGTTTCATCGATTTCGCAGAGCCAGCCCCTGACGATCTGCTCGCCCTCGATCTCGAAGGCAACGACCCCTCGCAATGGATGTCGCTCGAGGATGCCGAGGAATTCGTGCGCCAGGTGCACCGGCGGCTCGGCCGTTTCCCGATCCTCTACACCAACGGCAAGACCGCCCAGTACATCGCCGACAACCGCTACCAATACCGTCTGCTGTCGCGGCTGCCGCTCTGGTATGCGCGCTACAAGCCCGACATCGACGTGCATTTTCCGATGGGCAACTGGCAGGGCTATGCGCTGTGGCAGTTCTCGGCGCAGGCCAATTGCGGGCGCCTGCGCTGCCCCTACCGCGTCGCCGGCACGCCCAACGACATCGACGTCAACGTCGCGCCGATGGACGCGGCGGCACTGCGCCAGCAATGGCCCTTCGGCGGCCTGATCGACGTGCCGCCCGACTACCTCGCCTCGATACCGGTGCCGGTGTCGCGCGCGGCCGGGCTCGCCGGCAAAGTCACCATCACATACGCCGATGTGGCGACGCCACCGACGGTCGAGGAAATGGTGGCGGTGCTCGGCGCGCGCTGGCAGACATTCCGCGCCGCCTTCCGCATGCCGGTGGTCAAGACGGTGCCGCGCCGCGCGCGCTTCGGCATTGCCGAGTATGTCGCCTGGAAGCGGACCGCGTATCGTTCGGAGGCTCTGCTCGAGGCCGCCTTCTCGCAGGCCGCCGACCCGGTCAGCACCGCTTCGACGGAACTGGTTCGCGAGCGCTGAGGCTTATGTGGCGGCGCTGGCCTTTTCCCGCGCCACCGCCTGCCAGCCTATGTCGCGGCGGCAGAAGCCTTGCGGCCAGTCGATAAGGTCGAGCGCGGCGTAAGCGCGGCTTTGCGCTTCGCCCACCGTCTTGCCTGATGCCGTGACGTTGAGCACGCGGCCGCCATTGGCGACCAGCGCGCCGCCATTGATGGCAGTGCCGGCATGGAAAATCTCAACGCCTTCGCCAGCGGCTTCGTCGAGACCCCGAATGACCGAGCCTTTTTCCGGCGTCCCGGGATAGCCCTGTGCCGCCATCACCACGGTCAGCGCGGCATCGTCGCGCCAGCGGATCGAACTGTGCGCCAACTGGCCGTCGACGGCGGCGTTGAGCAGCACCAGCAGATCGTCCTTCAGCCGCATCATCAGCACCTGGCACTCGGGATCGCCGAAGCGGGTATTGTATTCGATCAGCTTCGGCCCCTTGTCGGTGATCATCAGCCCGGCAAACAGAATACCGGCGAACGGCGCGCCAAGCTCGGCAATGCCGTGCATGGTCGGCTCGACGATCTCGCGCATGGTGCGCTCGACCATTTCGGGGCTCATCACCGGCGCCGGCGAATAGGCGCCCATGCCGCCGGTATTGGGGCCGGTATCGCCGTCGCCGACGCGCTTGTGGTCCTGTGCGGTGCCAAAGGGAAGTGCGGTCGTGCCGTCGCAGAGGCAAAAGAAGCTTGCCTCCTCGCCGGTCATGAATTCCTCGACCACGACCTCGGCACCGGCGTCACCGAATGCGCCGTCGAAACAAGCATCGAGGGCGGCGCGCGCCTCGTCCAGCGTCATGGCGATGGTGACGCCCTTGCCGGCGGCAAGCCCGTCGGCCTTGATGACGATCGGCGCGCCGACCTTTTCGACATAGGCTTTCGCCGAGGCAAGATCGGTGAAGCGGCCATAGGCGGCGGTCGGGATGCCGTATTTGGCGCAAAGGTCCTTGGTAAAACCTTTCGAGCCTTCGAGCCGCGCTGCCCGCTTCGACGGGCCGAAGACGCGGATGCCCTGCTCACGCAGATCGTCGGCAATGCCGGCGACCAGCGGCCCTTCCGGCCCGACGACGACGAGATCGATCGCGTTGTCCTGGCAGAAGCTGGCAACAGCGGCATGGTCGGCGATGTCGAGCTTGACCAGTTCGGCCTCGTGGGCGATGCCCGGATTGCCGGGCGCGGCATAGAGCCTGGTCAAAAGCGGCGAGGCCGCGATCTTCCAGGCCAGGGCATGTTCGCGGCCGCCGGAGCCGATCAACAAAACGCGCATGCCGATGTCCCTTGTCATTTCACGACAGGGACTGCGCTATTGCCCCGGGCGGCGCGGGTCAAGAGTTTTACCTTGCGCCATACCGGTTGCGCACGGGAACGTCGCGCCGAGAGCACGGCGTCCCCGGCCGGTATCAGCTCTGGAAGACCACTGGAAACCAGTCCTCGCGCAGTTTCTGGCCGGGCTTCATGTCATGGCCGGCATAGGGCGGCGAGGTACGGCCGGGGCGCTCGACATAGCGCGCATCGTCGCCGACCCAGCGCAGCGACAGCGCCCGGCGCCGCGCCGCGGTCGGATTGCCGCGCGCACCATGCGCGGTGCGGAAGTCGAACAGGATGGCGTCCCCCGGTTCCATCTCCCATTCGAGCACCTTCAGCGACGGGTCCTTGTCTGGATCCGGCACGGGGAGGTAGTCGCCCTCGCCGGCATAGAAATTGCTGTCATCTAGCCAGCGCACCGGCAGGATCATCTTGTCCCATTTGTGCGAGCCGGCGATCAGCCGCAGCGTCGCTTCCTTGACCGGATCGATCGGAATCCAGAAGCTGACGGTCTGGGTGCCATCGACGAAGTAATACGGGATGTCCTGGTGCCAAGGCGTCGGCTTTTGCGTGCCCGGTTCCTTGACCAGCACATGGTCGTGGAAGAACTGGGCGCTGCGCGACTGCATCGCCGCTGCCGCGAGTTCCGCGGCCGGGGAATTGCGCACCACGTCGACGAATTCGGGAATGCGCTCCCAATTGCAGTAATCGTCGAAGAAGCTGCCCTTGCCGTTGGCGATGTCCGAAGCCGTGGCGCTGCGGTTTTGCATGTTGCGCTCGATGCCGGCGGCGATGGTGCCGACCCAGTCCTTGAAGGCGCCGCGTATGCAGACCGCGCCGTCGCGCTGGTAGTCGGCAATCGCTGCGGCATCAATATGTCTGGCGGCCATCTCATGTCTTCCTGTTTCGATGACCGACTATCGCAGCCGCCGCACATCGCGTAAAATAATAACTTCTCATCTCTCGTATAGTTTTAGACTATGAATCTGACCCTCACCCAGCTGCGTTACCTCGTCGCCGTCGCACGGCGTGGCAGCGTCACCGCGGCCGCGCGGATGCTGAACGTCTCGCAGCCGTCGATCTCGGTGGCGATCGACAATGTCGAAGCGACGCTCGGCCAGAAACTGTTCGTGCGCCAGCGCGGCAGCGGCATCGCGCTGACCTCGTTCGGCCGCAGCGCGGTGGCGAAGGCAAAGCAGGTGCTGGCCGAAGCGGACGAACTGGTTGGGCTCGGGACGCGCGACGCCGATGTCGGGGGCGAACTTGTGCTCGGCTGTTTCGAGGATCTGGCGCCCTATTTCGCGCCGGCGCTGATCCGCGCTTTTTCGCAACGCTGCCCGGCGGTCACCGTGGTGGTCCGCGACGAGACCTTCGAGACGCTGGGCCGGCGGCTCGGCGATGCGGCAATCGATCTCGGCCTGACCTACGATCTCGGCCTGCCCTCGCACTTCGCCCGCATCCTGCTGCATGAGCTGCGGCCACACGCGCTTCTGCCGCAAGGCCACGCACTGGCCAGCCAGGCGAGCGTCAGCCTGGCGGAGCTGGCGACCCATCCCTTGATCACCACCGACCAGCCGCATAGCTGGCAGCATATGCTGGACCTGTTCCTCAGCCGCGGCCTGTCGCCGGTCTCGCAATCGACGGCGAGTTCGTTCGAACTGCAGCGCAGCATGGTCGCCAACGGCTTCGGCGTCGCGGTGAGCTACACCAGGCCCTATGGCGACAGGAGTTATGACGGGCTGCCGCTGGTCTGCAAGCCGCTGTCCGATCCGCTGCCGATGCAGCGCATCATCCTCACCCATGACACAAGGCAAAGGCTGTCGAAGGCGGCGCTGGCCTTCACGGAGGTGGCGAAGGAATGGTTTGCCAGCCACGATATTTTCACCGCCTGAGCGACAATGCGGCCGCTTGACGGCGCACGCCGCTGCTGCCACTCCAGCACGATGGAAACCATCCAGTCGAAAGCCGCACAGGGCCGCGTCGCCGACGCGCCGAGCGGCCATTGGGTCTACAAGATATTGCCGCGCTGGCTGTGGCCTTACGCGCAGCTTGCGCGCTGGGACCGGCCGATCGGCTGGCAATTGCTGCTGTGGCCCTGCTGGTGGTCGGCAGCGCTTGCGGCCAGCGCCTATCCCCGCCCGGCAGACCCGTTGCTCACATTGCTGCCGTCGCCGTGGTTCCTGTTCCTGTTCTTTGTCGGCGCCGTCGCCATGCGTGGCGCCGGCTGCACCTATAACGACATTGTCGACCAGGACATCGACAACAAGGTCGAGCGCACGCGCTCGCGGCCATTGCCGGCCGGCAAGGTGACGCGCCGCCAAGCCTGGGCGTTCCTGGTCATCCAGGCCTTGCTGGGCCTCGTCGTGCTGCTGCAGTTCAACGACTTCGCCATTCCGCTCGGCATCGTCTCGCTGGTCATCGTTGCCGTCTATCCCTTCATGAAGCGCTTCACCAACTGGCCGCAATTGGTGCTCGGGCTCGCCTTCTCCTGGGGTGCGCTGATGGGCTGGGCGGTGGAGTTCGGCGATCTCGATGGCCCGGCCGTCATGCTCTATATCGGCTCAATCCTGTGGGTGATCGGCTACGACACTATCTACGCGCATCAGGACAAGGAAGACGACGCCATTGTCGGCGTGCGCTCGACGGCGCGGCTGTTCGGCGACAACACCAAGACCTGGCTGGTCGGGCTTTATGGCGGCACGCTGGTCTGCTTCGCCATCGCCTTCGCCTCGGCGCAGGCGCCTGTGGTGGCGCTGGCCGGGCTGATCGCCGCCGGCGCCCATATGGCGCGGCAGATAGCGGTTCTGGATATCGACGATCCCGATCAGTGCCTGCGGCTGTTCAAATCCAACAACCAGGTCGGCTGGTTGATCTTCATCGGCCTGATCGGCGGTGCGCTGTGGGTAGCGCTAAAGCCGCTGGTTTAATCACCTTCTCCCCGTCACTACACGGGGAGAAGGTGGCGGCAGCCGGATGAGGGCAGCGCCCATCTTTGCAGTTGAGGTGAGATGCACAGCGGCGATATTGCGAGAAATGCCTCGGTCAGCGCCGCCCCTCATCGCCCTGCCGGGCGTTCGTTACTCGAAAAGCCAAGCAATTGGCTTTTCGTCCGCTACGCGGACCGCTCCTCAACCCCCGTATAGTGACGGGGAGAAGAAGGCTGTCGTCGGCGGTTTCGCCAATCGCCGGTCAAGCTACTCTCTCGAAATAATCTCCTGGCCGTCGATCACCAGTCTCAGCCCGAGATTGCCGGCCCTGCGGCGGGCGAGGAAGCGCGGGCGGCGCGTGGTCGAGACCCGGCCCTTGCGGCGATCCTTGGCCGGCAGCGCCTTGATGGCGGCGCCGAGCGATTCCTCAAGCGTGCGGGCAATGCCGTCGGATTCGATCAGCAGCATCTGCAGCCGGTAAGCATCGGCCCAGGCGCGCCAGTCGGCGGCGACGTCGTCGAGATCGTCGGCCACCAGCAGCGGCACCGACAGCATCGGGTCGTTGTGCAGGAGTTCGAGGGTTACCGTGACATTGCCTTGCGCATCCTCCATCGCGCGGGCGGCGACGCCGCGAAACGCGTTGGCGGGCAGCGCGATGATCGCCGGCACGCCGCTCATCTCGAGCGTGCGGCGGATGACGGCGCCGCGCTGGTCGATGGTGAAGGTAACGTCGCCATAGTCGTCGCGCGTGGCATAGCTCACCACTTGCGGCAGGCGGAATGGGTCGAGGCGCATGTTGCGCCCGGCCCAGACGGGCTTCAATACACTGTTCATCTGCTGCCTTCCTGTGTTTCTCCTGAGAGCCGTTTTGCGGGTCTCTCCGGGCCGGTTTTCCCGGCCTCGTTGTGTGAAACATTAGCGCGAGCTTCTGCCGCCCGGCTTAAGAAAGTCAGTTAAATTTTGCTGATCTCAGGCGATGGTTATCGGAATGAGACCAGCCACAAAATGTTGAAAGGATCAGATAACCTTACCGGGATTCATGATGCCGGCCGGATCGAAGACGGCCTTCACCCGGCGCATCAGCTCGATCGCCATTGGCGGCGCGGTGGCGATCAGCTCGTCGCGCTTCAACTGGCCGATGCCGTGCTCGGCCGAGATCGAGCCGTGGAAGGAGCGCACGACATCGTGCACGGCATGGTTCATGGCGTGGTAGAGGCCGAGAAACGCTTCGTCGTCACCGCCCTCCGGCCGGGAGATGTTGTAGTGGAGATTGCCGTCGCCCATATGGCCGAAGCAGACCACGCGCGCCTGCGGACTGACCGAAGCCACTGCACCGGCCGCCTTTTCGATAAACGCCGGGATGGATGCCACCGGTACCGAAATATCATGCTTGATCGAAGCGCCTTCGGGCTTTTGCGAATCCGGCAGCACCTCGCGGAAGTTCCAGAACGCGTCGCCCTGCGCCAGGCTGGCCGCGATCACCGCGTCGCCGACGATGCCTTGCTGGAGGCCTGCCGACAGCACTTCTTCGATCAGCCCCCTGGCGTCCTCGGCCGAACGGCCCGACGACACCTGCATCAACACATACCATGGCCAATCCTGCGCCAGCGGCCGCGTGACGCCCTGCGCATGGCGCAGCGTGAAATCATAAGGGCGCTGGCCGATCAGTTCGAAGGCGGTGAGTGCCGCCCCTGCCCGGTCCATCGCCAAGCTGAACAGCGAAAGGGCTGCTTCCGGCGACGACAGGCCGGCAAAGGCCACTTCGCGCCCCTTGGGCTTGGGAAACAGCTTCAGCACCGCCGCAGTGATGATGCCGAGCGTGCCTTCGGCGCCGACGAACAGGTTCTTCAGATCGTAACCGGTGTTGTCCTTCTTCAGTTTGCGCAGATCGTCGAAGACTTCGCCGGTCGGCAGCACCACTTCGACGCCGAGGCAGAGTTCGCGCGCATTGCCATAGGCAAGCACGCCGGTGCCGCCGGCGTTGGAGGATAGATTGCCGCCGATCTGGCAGGAGCCTTGCGCGGCAAGCGACAGCGGAAACAGCCGGTCGGCGGCGTCTGCCGCTTCCTGCAGCGTCTGCAGGATGACGCCGGCCTCGACAGTCACCGTGTTGGACAACACGTCGATCTCGCGGATGCGGTTCAGCCTCGACAGCGACAGCACGATCTCGCGGCCCGAGGTATCAGGCACCTGCGCGCCGACCAGCCCGGTGTTGCCGCTCTGCGGCACGACCGGCGTTCCCGTTTCGCTCGCCAGCCGCATGATCCGGCTGACCTCGTCGACGCTGCCGGGACGCAGCACCAAGGCCGTCCTGCCGTGCCACAGCCCGCGCCGCTCAGTCAGATACGGCGCAATATCAGCTTGGTCGCGCAGTGCATATTTTTCGCCGACAATGGCAGTGAAGCGGTCGATGAGAGCGGGATCGAGGTCGAAGGGGGAGTCGTTCATCGGCGCAAACTATGGCGCTCAGTCGAGCTTGTCACGGGGGGCAGCGGCACGAAACAGCCGATCGTTGATCGCCTCGCCGAGCCCATCGAACGGGATCGGCTCGACGGCGATCGTCGCCGCACCGCTGCGGTCGAGTTCCTGCAAATACGCGAACAGATTGCTTGCGGCTTCGCGCAAATCGCCTGACGCGGACAGGTTGCGCAAGGCGGCCGCCGCTTGCCAGCCTTCGGCGCGGTCGCCACCAAAGGCCAGCAAGGCCTCGCCTTCAGCCACACTCTGTGCATCGAGCCGCACCGATGCGCTCGGCGCATAATGCGACGCCAGCATGCCGGGCGCCTCGATGCCGGCTGTCGCGCCGCGCTGCAGCTTGATGCCGGTGACGGCCTCGATATCGGCGGCAGCGATGCCGCCTGGCCTCAGCAGCCGCACGCTGTTGCCTTCGACCTTGACGATGGTCGATTCCAGCCCGACCGGGGTGGCGCCGCCATCGACCACCAGCCGGATTTTGGCGCCGAGATCGGCCGCCACGGCTTGCGCCGTCGTGGCGCTTATCTTGCCCGAAGAGTTCGCGCTGGGCGCGGCCAGCGGCCGGCCGAGCCTGGCGATCAGCTCGCCGCCGAAGCCCCTCGGCATGCGCAGCGCGATCGTATCGAGCCCGGCGGTGACCAGCGGATGGATGCCGTTGCCGGGTCGGAGCGGCAGCACCAGCGTCAGCGGCCCCGGCCAGAACGCCTCGGCCAGCCGCTTCGAAAGCGGGTCGAAGATCGCAATGCGCTCGGCCATCGCGAGATCGGCGACATGGGCGATCAGCGGGTTGAAGCGCGGCCGGCCCTTGGCTTCGAAGATGCGGGCGACGCCGACGCCATTGGTCGCGTCGCTGGCCAGTCCATAGACGGTCTCCGTCGGGATGGCGACGACGTCGCCGCCCTCAAGCAGCGCCAACGCCTGCTCCATCGCTTCGCCGACGGATAGTATCTCAGCCACTCGCTTCACCTCACAGGCACCGGACCTAGAGCGCGTCGCGCTGAACCGGATTCATGCGACGCGCTTTAGGTCTTTGTTTTGATGCATGTCGTTCTCTCAAAACCGGGGCCACTTTTGAGCGACATGCGTTAGAGCGGTTCAGCTGTTCGCTCAAACGCTCTAAGTATTTGTTTTTGCGCAATTCCGGACGGAAAACCGCTACTCACTTTTCCTGGAATTGCTCTAATACGGCAGTGGTTTTCGGGCAAGCCAGCGTTGGCGAATTATCAATGCCTAAAATGCTATGTTTCCCTGCAAGGCGGCATCAATCCACTGGGGCTAGGCTACCTGGGTTAGGGCTGGCAGCTTGTTGGGCAAGGGGACGGTTTCGATGTCGATGCGTGTGCTTGGAGCGCTTGGTTTCACCCTGGCGGCGATGACCGGTAGGGCGCACGCCTCGTCGATCGTCTTTCTCGGCGTCTCGACCTCGACGCCGTCAATCATCAAGATCGGCGGAGCCGAACCGGTCAGGATCGCCTCGTCGCCATCGATCGTCGCGCTCGGCGATGCCCAGCCCGATGTGACCTATGAAAAGGTCGCGGCGATCCCCGAAAAGCCCAGGCAGGACCCGATGATCATTCGCGGCGGCGTCGTCGGCGGCGCCTTCGCCGCGCCGGCTCCGGCCAGGGCGAGCGCCGCGGCGCCGGCAGCGGAGACGACGGCAGAGACCGCGCCAGCCGGAACTGCAACGGCATCGAACGGCAAGCCCGAGTCGCAACCGGCAGCGCCGCAGCCGGCAGCAACACCGCAGCAGCCGATCGAGGGCGTCGGCAAAGCCGAGTAGGCCATTCAGCCAAGACAGTCGGCCAAGACAGTCGGCCGATCCATGCCGCTTGACGCCGATCGACGCCCCGGCGCACGATCGGCTTGGCGGCGGCGGCCCCAATTTCGCCAATCGGGTTTGGCATGAGCGCGCCGGGTTCTAGGAGAGCGAGGGGTTATCATGAACATGACGAAATCTTTGACCATTGCCGGCCTGTTGCTGGCGTCACCTATAGCTGTCGGCGGCGCGCAGGCCGGTGACGAGCTAGGGTCCTACGTCGCGCGCATTTCCGATCGCGACCACCATGCCAGCGACGGCTATGAGCTGAGCAGCGCAGCACAGATGGTGCGGCAGGACCGTGCCAACTGGCACAAGTTCCACCGGCGCGATGCCGACGACCAGGGCGATGACTGGTTCCGCAGCAACGATGATCGCGCGTATCTGGAACGCATGCTGAAGCGCGGTGGCGCGATGAGCTCCTCGACACGGAACGCCATCGTCAATGGCGAGCCGCTGATCCAGGTCGACGTCTATTCAGACAGCGTGCATGTCAGCATTTTGGAGGATTGACTTCGTCAACCTCGGGAGGACTGACGGAGTCAGCCTCAAGACTGACACGTTGGTCACGGACAAGAAGGGCGGCGTGTGAGCACCGCCCTTGTCGTCGCTGTCTTCGGGCTTATCTGCCCTTTAGCCAGCTATCCTGGAAAAATCCGCGACCTGATCGGTGGCCGTGCGGATGCGAGCCAGCAGCGCCAGGCGGTTGGCGCGCACGGCCTGGTCCTCATCATTCACGAGAACGCGTTCAAAGAATGAATCAACCGGTTCACGCAACACGCTAAGCGCCAGCATGGCGGCGGAAAAGTCTTCGTTTTGAATCGCTTCGCCGGCTTCTCTCTCCGCCTGATTCACCGCCGCAAACAGCGATTTCTCGGCCTCCTCGCGAAACAGCGCCGGCTCTACAGTTGCGGCGACGCGCGTTTTCTTCTTCTCCTCGGCCGCCAGAATGTTGGCCGCGCGCTTGGCGCCGGCGAGCAGGTTCTTGCCGTCCTCGGTGTCGAGGAAGGACCCTAGCGCCTCGACGCGGCGGACGATCTGCAGGAGGTCGTCCGACTGCGGCGTGATGACCGCATCGATGAGATCGTGACGGGCGCCCTTGTCGCGGAGATAGACTTTCAGGCGGTCGTGGAAGAAGGCGAGGAGGTCGGAGCGATAAATCTGCTCCGCCCTCACTTCCAGCGTTGAAGTAGCATTCTTATCGAGATAGTTCGCCCACTCGTAAGCGCTCCCAAAGATGGGTGTCAGCGCCAAACGGATACGATTCTCAATCAATATTCTAACCACGCCCAACGCCGCCCGGCGCAGCGCATAGGGGTCTTTTGATCCCGTCGGCTTTTCATCTATTGCCCAGAAGCCGACCAGCGTATCGATTTTGTCGGCCAGCGCGACGGCAATCGACACCGGATTGGTCGGCACGCTATCCGACGGACCTTGCGGTTTGTAGTGTTCCTCGATCGCCGCAGCCACGGACGGATGCTCGGCTTGCAGCAGCGCGTATTTGCGGCCCATGGCGCCCTGCAGTTCCGGAAACTCGCCGACCACTTCGGTGGTGAGATCAGCCTTGGCCAGCACCGCGGCGCGGGCCGCGAGCGCGGTAATCTCCCCCCTTGAGGGGGAGATGTCGCCGAAGGCGACAGAGGGGGTCGTCTCGCGTGGAGCGCCAACTCCCTCTTTCTTCGAGAGACCGGACGGCGTCGCGGCAGCCGAAGCGACCCCCTCTGGCCTGCCGGCCATCTCCCCCTCAAGGGGGGAGATCGACTGCGCCACTGTTGGCGCCAGCTCTTCCGCCAGCCGCTTGATCCGCTCTACCCGCTCGCCTTGCGTGCCGAGCTTGGCATGGAAAGTCACATTGAGATGGTCGAGGCGGGCCATGCGCTGGTCGAGCGACTTTTTCAGATCGAGCCCGAATTTCTTCGCCGACGCCTCGATCTGCTCCAGATCCGGCAGATCGCCCTGGTCGGTCTTCCAGAAATACAGCGCGTCCGACAGGCGCGCGCGCACCACCTTGCCGTTGCCGTGCGCGATCTCCTTGCCGCCATCCTTGGCCTCGATGTTGGCGGTGAGGATGAAGCGGTTGGAGAGGTTTTCGCCGTCGCCTTGCGGACGGGTGACAAAGCATTTCTGATTGGCGCGGATGGTCAGCCGGACCACTTCTGGCGGTATGGCCAGAAAGGCCTGCTCGAATTCGCCCATCAGCACCACCGGCCATTCGACCAGGCCCGACACTTCTTCCAACAACCCTTCGTCCTCGACCAGATCGAGCCCGTTGGCGAAGGCGAGGTTGCGGGCGTCGGCAAGGATGATCTCCTTGCGGCGGTCGCCATCGAGCACGACCTTGGCCGCTTCCAGCTTGGTCACGTAATCGTCGAAGCGGCGCACGGTGATTTCTCCCGGCGCCATGAAACGATGGCCGTAGGTGATATTGCCCGAGCGGATGCCATCGATCTCGAAATCGACCACCACCGGCTCCTCGGTCTCCGGGCCGAAGGTGCACAGAATCGTCTGCAGCGGCCGCACCCAGCGCAGCGAACCGGGCTTGGCTGAAGCCGGCCCCCAGCGCATCGATGTCGGCCAGGGGAAGCCGCGAATGATGGCCGGCACCAGTTCGGCGATGATTTCTTCCGCCGCCCTGCCCGGCTTCGAAATATGGGCGACGTAGAAATCGCCCTTCTTCGGATCGGAATGAACATGCGCCTCGGCAACCGAGGCAAGGCCTGCCTTGCGCAGAAAACCCTGCACCGCCTGGTCCGGCGCCGCCGTCGACGGCCCCTTGATCTCCTCGTGGATGTCCTTCGAGCGCGCGGTCAGGCCCCTGACATCGAGCGCCAGGCGCCGCGGCGTCCAGTATTCGCGCGCGGCGTCATAGGTCAGACCCGCCTCGACCAGACCGTCGGTCAGCATCTTCCTGAGATCGCCCGCCGCCTTGCGCTGCATGTGGGCGGGGATTTCCTCGGAGCGGAGTTCCAGCAACAAATCCGGCATCAGAGTTTCTCCACCCGCATGCCTTCTCCCTGATTGCGCGTCCTCGCGCCTCCGGCGCTGCGGTTGCGCGGCCGGGCGGGGATTTCCTCGGAGCCAAGTTCTAGCAAAAGATCAGGCATCAGAGTTTCTCCACCCGCATGCCTTCTTCCTGATTGCGCGTCCTCGCGCCTCCGGCGCTGCGGTTGCGCGGCTGGGCGGGAATCTCTTCCGAGCGGAGTTCTAGAAGCAGATCAGGCATAGTTAGGCTCCCACCCTCCCCTCGATGGGGAGGGTCGGCGCGTAGCGCCGGGGTGGGGTGGCGACCTCTCAGCCGCCGATACCTTCGGCACCATCGCGCAAACGCAGGTGTGATTTTCGTTCTTCCACCGCCGCATAGATCGTATCGAGCACGGAATCCAGTTCGTTTTTGATTTCATGGTTCCAGAAGCGAATGACGCGGTAGCCTTGGCTCTCGAACCATTTCGTTCGACGCTCGTCATGGCGCAGCTGGTCATCGAAGCTGTGATGGACACCGTCCACCTCAATGATCAGCTTCAGCCGGTGGGAGATGAAATCAGGGAAGTAAACGCCTACCGACGCCTGCCTGCGAAAATGAGTGCCTTCTACTGGAATGCGCCACAGATGCCGCCACAGGATGCGTTCCTCGTCGGTCATCGCCGCGCGAAGCCTTTGCGCAGACTGCAGCTTGAATCGATCGAGTTTTGGCATGGAACGTCGCGCTGTCACCCCCACCCGCCGCTTCGCGGCGACCTCCCCCATCTAGGGGGAGGTAAGAGGGCATAGCAACTCGGCTGACCGCTGTTTCCAGAAATTTGACCGCCCCTGTCGGGCCGCAACCAGCCCGCCCGTCCTTGGATCAAAGATTTCCATGAACCAAACGCAGCGCTGAAGCGACCAACGCTCAGGCAGGGACCTATTGGCTGAACGACCATGAAAACGGCATCGAGACTTCTCCAGATCATCGCGCTCAGCGCCTGTTTCGCCGCGCAGGTGCATGGCGCCTTCTCGATGCCGGGCGTACGGCAGGCTATGCGGACCATGGCGGGATCGACTGGCCAGTTCTCGGCGCCAATCAACATTTCCCCCGAAATGATAAAGTGGGCCTGAACCTCAGGCGGCGAGGCCGCCGGCCTGGGTTTGGAGGAACGCCTCGCCGCAGGCCTTCGCCAGATTGCGCACCCGCAGGATGTAGCTCTGCCGCTCGGTCACCGAAATCACGCCGCGCGCGTCGAGCAGGTTGAAGACGTGGCTGGCCTTGATGCACTGGTCATAGGCCGGGAAGACCATGCGGTGCATCGGCAGATTGTCGTTCGAAGCCGGGGCGCCGGCCGCGAGCAGCGCCTTGCATTCGGCTTCGGCGTCCTCGAAATGCCTGAGCAGCATGGCGGTGTTGGCATATTCGAAATTGTGCCTGGAATATTCCTGCTCGGCCTGCAGGAAGACATCGCCATAGGTGACTTTTTCGGCGCCTTCTCGGCCATTGAAGTTGAGGTCGTAGACATTGTCGACGCCCTGCACATACATGGCCAGCCGCTCCAGGCCGTAGGTCAGTTCTCCCGCCACCGGCGCGCATTCGATGCCGCAGACCTGCTGGAAATAGGTGAACTGCGACACTTCCATGCCGTCGCACCAGCACTCCCAGCCGAGCCCCCAGGCGCCAAGCGTCGGGCTTGCCCAGTCGTCCTCGACGAAGCGAATGTCGTGCAGCAACGGATCGACGCCGATCGCCTTGAGCGAGCCGAGATAAAGCTCCTGCAGGTTCGGCGGATTGGGCTTCAGGATCACCTGGTATTGGTAATAATGCTGCAGCCGGTTGGGGTTTTCGCCATAGCGGCCGTCTTTCGGCCGGCGCGAGGGCTGGACGTAGGCGGCGTTCCAGCCCTTGGGCCCGAGCGCGCGCAGCGTGGTGGCCGGATGGAAGGTGCCGGCGCCGACTTCCATGTCGTAAGGCTGCAGGATGACGCAGCCATAGGCGGCCCAGTAATTGTGCAGGGTCAGGATCAGCCCCTGGAACGAGCGACTGGGATGCATATGGGCTGGACTGTCTGACGTCACGGCGGCCTCGGAAAGCGCTGAAATGATGCCATTCCCTAGTTGCCGGGCCGGCTAGCGTCAAGGCAGCGCCTATGGCCGCCTTGATGAGAGGTTGAACGCTTTGCTTCGGACTGGCCCATTGCCGGACGGTGCCGGTGGCCGTTTGCTCGCCCAGCTTCAACGACAGAGGTTCAGCCATGCAAGGCCAGCTCACCGTACGCCCCGTCACCCGAGAGGATTACGAGCAATGGCTGCCGCTGTGGGACGGCTACAATGCGTTTTACGGCCGCTCGGGCGAGACCGCCCTGCCCGGTGACATCACTGCAATGACATGGTCGCGCTTCTTCGATGCCTATGAGCCTATGCATGCGCTGGTCGCGGAGAGCGAAGGCAAGCTTCTCGGTCTTGTCCACTATCTCTATCACCGCACCACGACGGCGATTTCGCCGAACTGCTATCTGCAGGACCTCTTCACCAATGAGGCGTCGCGCGGCAAGGGCGTCGGCCGGGCACTGATCGAAGACGTCTATACCAGGGCGCAAACCGCAGGCTCCAGCCGCGTCTACTGGCTGACACACGAAACCAACCACACGGCGATGAAGCTCTACGACAAGATCGGCGATCTCTCGGGGTTCGTCGTCTACCGAAAGCTGTTCTAGAATGAGCGCCAACGCTGGAGATTGGCTGAAAGCCTTCCCGACTTCGTCGTTCCAGGGCGAAGCAGCCGCGAAGCGGTGTCGCGCAGACCTGGTATCCATTCCGTGACCTTGATCGAAGAACGCAGCGGAGCAGAATTCTGCACCTCGCAACGCCTTAAGGGTCACGGCATGGCTTCTATGGTCTGCGCCGCGTCGCTTCGCTCCTTGCTCCGCCATAGAATGACGATCGCGATAGGGCGTCTCTATCTCTTTGTTTCTGTCGCAATTCCGAACGGAAAACCGCGCACACTTTCCTGGAATTGCTCTAAGACGCCAAACCGAAAAAACGGGGCTCAGCGAGAGCCCCGTTTCATCAGAAGTATGGCCCGATCACCCCTTCGGCGCTGGCGGGGTGGCCGGCTTGACCTTCGGGGTTTCCTGCGCCGTGTTGGATTCGATCGGCGGCAGGCCCTTCATCAGCTTCTGCTGCAAAATGGCAAGCACATCGGGATCCGGCTTCAGGTCGCGCGCCTGGTTCCACTGGAAAGTGGCTTCGAGCTTGCGGCCGACGCGCCAATAGGCATCGCCGAGATGGTCGTTGAGCACCGGATCTTCCGGCTTGAGCGACACGGCGCGCTCCATTTCGCGCACGGCGTCCTCGAACCGGCCCATGCGGAAATAGGCCCAGCCCAGCGAATCGACGATGTAGCCGTCGCTCGGCCTGAGGTCGACGGCCTTCTGGATCATCGCCAGGCCTTCCTTGAGGTTCATGTTCATGTCGACCCAGGAATAGCCGAGATAGTTCAGCACCTGCGGCTGGTCGGGGAACAGCTCAAGCGCCTTGAGGAAGTTCGGTTCGGCCTTGGGCCATTCCTTCAGCCGCTCATAGGCGATGCCGCGCTGATAGTAGATGTTCCAGTTGGCATTGGTCGGCGTCTTCAGCACCGCGACCGCCTTGTCGTAGAGAGTGGCGGCGGAGCGGAAATCCTCCTTCGAGGCATAGACCCCGCCCAGCGCCAGATAGGCGCGCATGTCATCGGGGTGAGCTTCGACGAATGCCTTCAGATGGGCGATAGCCTCGTCGTGACGGTTGAGATCGGCAAGGTTGAGGCCGAGCTGCAGGTCGGAAAGCTCCTTCAGCGGCGAGGAGGCTGGAATGCGGCTATAGAGCGCAATGGCGCCTTCGCCGTCCTTCAGCTGCTCCGCAACGGCGGCAAGCTGCACCAAAGCGGCGTCGCTGTCGGGCTTGAGCGCGAGCGCATATTGCAGATAGAGGCGCACGAACGGCTCGCCGCCGCCGCGATTGAGCGCGATGGCGAGGTCGAGCAGGATTTCAGCGGCGCCTTCGGAGGGACTGGCGACGAAGGGCTCGATCTTGTCGCCCTTGCTGATCCTGTCGCGAAGCGCCTGGATGTCGAGCTTGCCGGGCGCGAACGCCTCGGCCTTGTCGAGCACGTAGAGCGCCTTGTTCTTGTTTCCCTTGCGCGCCAGGAAAGACGCGTAGGCCTGGGCGTTGCGCATCCATGTCTCGGGCGCGGCACCGCCGGCCGTGACGTCGGTCAGGGTCGCGTCATAAAGCGCGTCGGCCTTGTCCGATAGGCCTGCGGCATCGGCGATCAGCGCGCGGTGGAAGGACTTGAACACGCCGAACCAGTCAGGCCCCTGCAGTTTGTCGATCGAGGCCATCGCCCCGGTGGGGTCGCCGGCGCCCTCTTGTGCCCAGCCGGACATGACGCCGGAAATCAGCCGGTCGAGATCGGATTCGAGCGACAGCTTGAGCCAGTACTGCGCCTTGGTGAAATCCTTCTTGTGGAAGGAATCGACCGCCAGAGCCAGACGCGAGAAGCGCTCGACGTCGGGAACTGCCTTGAGCTTGTCCGCATAGACCAGCGATTCCTCGAAGCGGCCTTGCGCGATCAGCGACAGCATCAGGCTTTGCTGCAGCGAGGTGTCGCCGGGATTGAAGGCGAGCGCCTGCTTGTAATAAGCGATGGCATTGTCGAGGTCGTTGTCGCCTTCGGCGATGCGGGCGGCGAGATAGGCGCCCGAGAAGGAGGTGATCTTGACCGGGCCGGTCGATTCCTTGGCGTAGGCAGGCAGCGGAGAAATCGCCATTCCTGCCACAATTGCCAGCCCCGCGAGCCAGCGCGCACGTCCTTGCCGCATCGTATCCCTTTCAGCCAAGCGCCATCCCGCGTCGGCGCGGAGAAGCCATAGACTCGATCTTTCCTGACAAAGCATGGCCTTTTTGGGGTCAGGCTGCAATCCGGGCCGAATTCACAATCGGGTCACCCGATTAACAAACCATGGCGACGCAGACACTGTCGGTTCCGACAATAGCAGATCGGGGTTGGGAGCTACAGCCTGACATCGCGATATCCGCCTGCCGCTATCGTGCTGCACAGGCCGGCCCACTCGCAACCCTGGCAGGCCTCACGCGTCACGCCGGCTGAAAAGGCCGCGCGCGAGGCGGCAAGCGTTGCCGCGTCGAGGCTGAGACGGACGCCCGCCTCGATGGGCCGGGCCAGCAGCTTGCCGACATCGCGTGCTGCCAGCTCGTCCCGGCCTGCGGCGCTTTCGCGCAAGCAGTGGGGCTCGGCCTCGCCGAGCAGCGGCCGGCAGATGTCGTCGGGGCCGGAGACGATCAGAATATCCTCGCCCCGGCCCAGACGTTTCGCGATCACGTCATAGTTGGCGACGAAGGCTGCGCTGTACCCTTCGCCGATATAGGTCAGCAGGCAAAGCAGATGGTGGGAGCGCAGCCGGACGGTCATCGGTCAGGACGCGCCAGCGGAGCCTGTTCCATCCCGATGGTATCGGGATGGGGCTCCATTTTTTTGTTTGAGCATGATCTCTTCCGAAAACCGGACTCCACTTTTCGGGATCATGCTCCTGCCGGGTCCGCCTTGTTGCTCCAAAACAGCTTGAGCGTCGCGGCGCCGAGCGCCGATTTCAGCAGGCCGCCGACGAGGAACGGCAGGAAACCGAAGGCGATGGCCTGTTCGAGGCCGATCATGACGGCGAGCCAGGCCGTGCCGAGAACCAGGCAGGCGAGGTTGCCGAGGACCATGCCGGCGAAGGCGAGCAGCACGCGGTTGCCGTTCCAGCCGCGCTCGGCCAGCCAGCCGACAAGCGCGCCGACGAGCGGGAAGGCGAAGAGATAACCGGCGGTCGGCCCGGCAAAATGCTGGATGCCGGCAGCTCCGCCCGACAGCACCGGCAAACCCACAGCGCCCTCGACGAGCCATGCGGCGATGGTGATCGCGCCGAGCCGCCAGCCGTAGAGCGCGCCCACCAGCGTCACCGCAAAGGTCTGCATGTTCATTGGAACCGGCAGCATCGGCACTTCCATGTAGGAGGCGAGCGCAATGGACAGCGTGCCGATGACGATGGCCGCGGCTTGCCAGGCATACGAGCGGGTTTGCAGGCGCAACGGGCTGAAGGAGGGCTTGGAGGGCGAAAAGGCGATGTCGGTCATGGCGGCTTCCCTGGCTGGTTTGAATTATAGATAATTTTGTTGTTCGATCTATTATCGAATCCATATTTGCGCGGGAATGGCAACCCTCGCCCCTAAAAAGGCTTGGGCTTGCGTGCCGAATAAAGCTGGCGGGACAGCACCCCCCTCTGACCTGCCGGCCATCTCCCCCGCAGTGGGGAGATCGGATGTCGCCTCTGCTTTCGCCAATGGCCGACGTTGCAGGACTAACGCAACGGCAAAGCTGTTGATCTCCCCCCTTGCGGGGGAGATGTCCGGCAGGACAGAGGGGGGTGTGAAGGATCGCTACGCGCGGAATCCGACGACTGTCCCTTCGTCCCTACCCGACGATGGCAAACGCTTCGCGCATCTTGCCCGACGCGGTCTTGACCGGTTTCTGGCCGATCCACTGCACGTGCCGGCCAAGCGTGGCGGCGGCCGATTCGGTATTGCCCTGCCGCAGCGCGCTGAGGATCGCGCGATGATCCTGGTCGGTGCGGATTTCCCATTCCGAGCGCCAGGCGGCGAACAGGAAGCGGGCGCTTGCGGCGTGCAAATCGTCGATGGTGGCGATGAGCCGCGGCATGCCGCAGGGCGCCAGGATCAGCCGGTGGAACGTGCGGTTGGCCTCCTCCCAAGAGCGGACATCGCGGGATTTGTCGCCGGCCTTTGTGGCTTCTTCGGCAAGGTTGAGAATGGAAGCCGTCAGATGCGGCGCGGCATGGCGCAGCGCCAGCACTTCGAGCGCTGCCCGCATTTCGGCGACCTCCCTTACCTCGCCGAGATCGAAAGCAGCGACGCGCACGCCCCGCCTGGGCTCACTGACCGCCAGCCCTTGCGCCTCCAGGCGCCGGAAGGCTTCGCGCACCGGGACATGGCTGGTCTGGAATTCCTCGGCGATGTGATCCTGCCGCAGCCGGGCTCCCGGTTCGATCGCACCCGATATGATGCGATCCGCCAGCACCTTGCTGATGCGCACGGCGATGGTGTCGTCTGCGGTCTTTGCCATGTTTTATAGATAATTTGCACTGCTGCCGATTGTCGAGCGGTGATTGCCCGACTTTGCATGCAAACTTGCTTTGGCGCCAGGCGCGGGCCTCAGTTCACCCGGCTGATGCAGAAGTCGATGACGTCGATCAGCGCCGATTTCTGCGGCGTCGCCTCCAGCGGCGCCAGCGCGTCGCGGGCGATCTCGCCGAAATGGCGGGCGCGGCCGATGGTGTCGGCAATGGCGCCATGGCGGGTCATCAGGCCGATCGCCTTTTCCAGGCCGGCATCGTCGGTGACATTGTCCTCGATGGCGCGCTTCCAGAAGGTGCGCTCGGCCTTGGTGCCGCGCCGGTAGGCGAGGATGACCGGCAGCGTAACCTTGCCTTCGCGGAAATCGTCGCCGACATTCTTGCCTAGCTCCTGGCTGGAGCCGCCATAATCCAGCGCATCGTCGATGAGCTGGAAGGCAAGGCCGAGATTCATGCCGTAGGAGCGCAATGCGGCGCGATCGTTGCGCGTCGCCGATGCGATGACCGGACCGACCTCGGCGGCAGCCGAGAACAGCGCCGCGGTCTTGGCCTTAATGACGGCGAAATGCTCGTCCTCGGTGGTATCGAGGTTCTTGGCGGCCGCCAGCTGCATCACCTCGCCCTCGGCGATGATCGAGGCGGCACTGGACAGGATGTCGAGCGCTTCCAGCGAACCGACATCGACCATCATGCGAAAAGCCTGGCCGAGCAGGAAATCGCCGACCAGCACGCTCGCCTGGTTGCCCCAGATCATGCGGGCAGTCTTTTTGCCGCGCCGCATGCCGCTCTCGTCGACGACGTCGTCATGGAGCAGCGTGGCGGTGTGCATGAACTCGACCGCGGTGGCGAGCTTGACGTGGCCCTCGCCGGAATAGCCGAACATCTGGGCCGCCGCGAGCGTCAGCATGGGACGCAGCCTTTTGCCGCCCGACGAGATCAGATGATTGGCGACCTCCGGGATCATCTCGACGTCGGAGCCGGCCTTGGACAGGATCAGTTTGTTGACGCGCCCCATATCGGCTGCTGTCAGGTCGATGAGATCCTTGATGGGGGCGGGTTCCCGCTTCCCGTTTTCGATGTTGAGAACGACACCCACCAACAAACACTCCCGTCTTTGATCACGCGTGCGACGGCACCCTGGTCCCGCCTGGGACTCTAGGGCGGCACATACGGGCACGGCAAGAGGCGAATTGGCGCGGCTGCGGTGACGGCGTGTCAACCTTAGCGACCGCATGCCGTTGCCCGAAAACCGCTCCACACTTTTGGGCGCCATGCTCCGGCGTTTACATCAACGCTGCAACCTGCGAACTTCGTCCGATGATAGAACTCGTGCGCACCAACGATGCCGTGATCATCTCCTTCGTCGAATCGCTGATGCGCGATGCCGGGATCGCCTGCTTCGTCGCCGACCAGAACATGAGCATTCTCGAAGGGTCGATCGGTCTTTTGCAGAAGCGCGTGATGGTCGATGCCGACCAGGCCGATCAGGCGCGGCGCATCTTGAAAGACGCCGGCATCGAGAACGAAATCCGCCAGACATAATGGCTGAAGCGAGCGCGCTTACCAGCGATACGCCGGCCCACACGGTCGATGCCTTCCATCGCGGCCGCTTCTGGCTGGTCCAGCCCAGGACAGGGCATCGCGCCGGGATGGATGCCATGATGCTGGCGGCAGCAGTTTCATCCGGCTTTTCTGGGCGCCTCGCCGATTTCGGCGCCGGCGCCGGTGCGGCGGGTCTCGCCGTGCTGTCGCGCTGCCCAGAGGCGCAGGTCGTGCTCGTCGAACGGTCGACCGAGATGGCAGGCTTCGCCACAACCACGCTCGCCCATCCCGGCAATGCGCATCTCGGCAATCGCGCCTCGGTGCTGACCGCCGACGTCACGCTGTCGGGCCGGGCGCGGACGCAAGCCGGCCTTGCCGACAATTCCTTCGATTTCGTCATCATGAACCCGCCCTTCAACGCGGCGCAAGACCGCGCCACGCCCGATCCGCTGCGGCGGCAGGCGCATGTGATGGAACAGGGGCTGTTCGAAAGCTGGATCCGGAGTGCGGCTGCCGTCGCCAAGCCGCGCGGCGGCCTGGCCGTCATTGCGCGGCCGGAACAGCTTGGCGACCTCCTCCATGCGCTGTCGGGCCGCTTCGGCGACGCCGAGATGCTGGCCGTGCATCCGCGCCCGGAAGCAGCCGCAATCCGCATTGTCGTCAGGGCAGCGCTCGGCGCGCGCGGCAAGCTGTCGATCCGCCCGCCTTTGATGCTGCATGGGCAAACGGGCGACGGCCCGTCGGAACGAACCGAGATGATCAACAACGGACTGGCGTCGCTGTTTGGCGATTGATTTTGGGCCCGTCAGTGTCGTTGCCGCAAAACCGGCACACAGTTGGCTGAGATGGATTGCAGCATTGCCGTTGACCGGCAAATCCCTACATGCGTTGAAGCCATTTGGAGACAGCCACCTCGTGAAACGCCTTTTCAACCGCCTGCTGCCGAAATCCTGGCGATCCAGCGTCGTCACCATTCCCGTCATCAGGCTGCATGGCGCCATCATGGCCGGCGGCGGCCCGTTCCGGCCGAGCCTGTCCTTGGCGTCCACCGCCGCCCTCATCGAAAAGGCGTTCCTGTTCGATGCGCCCGCCGTCGCCATTTCGATCAATTCGCCTGGCGGCTCGCCGGTGCAGTCGCGGCTGATCTTCAAGCGCATCCGCGACCTCGCGGTCGAGAAGAACAAGAAGGTGCTGGTCTTCGTCGAGGATGTGGCGGCCTCGGGCGGCTACATGATCGCGGTCGCCGGCGACGAGATCTTTGCCGATCCGTCCTCCATCGTCGGTTCGATTGGTGTCGTCTCGGCCTCGTTCGGCTTTCCCGAGTTGATGAAGAAGATCGGTGTCGAGCGCCGTGTCCACACCGCCGGCCAGAACAAGGCGGTGCTCGACCCGTTCAAGCCGGAGAAGAGGGAAGACGTCGAGCGCCTGAAGGCGCTGCAGCTGGAAGTGCACGAGACCTTCATCGATCTGGTCAGGGAGCGCCGTGGCACCAAGCTGAAGGACGATCCGGACCTGTTCACCGGCCTGTTCTGGACCGGCAAGAAAGGGCTGGAGCTTGGCCTCGTCGATGCGTTGAGCGACATGCGCACGGTACTGAAAACCCGCTTCGGCGCGAAAACCCAGCTCAGGCTGGTCACCGCGCCGCGTGGCCTGTTTGGCCGCATCGGCCTGTTCGGCTCGAACTTTTCAGCGCCCGATATTGCCGCCGCCGCCGCAAGCGGCGTGATCGATGCGGCGGAAGAGCGGGCATTGTGGGCGCGCTTCGGGCTTTGAAAAAGCAGGGAAAGCGTCTAGCATGAGGGCTTGACAGTCTGCCTTGCCGCCTTGCGAGGGAGGAGCTTTGAAATGCCACAGATCATTTTCTTCGCAGTTGTCGGCGCAGCCGCTTATTTCGGCTACCGCACCTTCGTCCGCGAGGCCGAACGTGTGACCGCCAAGGTGCGGCGCACCGAAAAGCAGGCAGCCAACGGCACCAACGGCACGCTGGTCCAGGATCCCAAGACCGGCGAATACCGCCTGGCCAAGGACTGAGCATCATCCCGTCAGCAGCCGACAGTTTGGATGCCGCAGCCCGGACGTGGCTTGCGCCCGCCAAGATAAATCTGGCGCTGCACATCACCGGCAAGCGCGCCGACGGCTACCATCTGCTCGAGAGCCTGGTCGTTTTCACCCGCTTCGGCGACAGGGTCGAGATCGAGCCTGCCGACGCCGACCGGTTCTCCGTATCGGGCCGTTACGCGACTTCCGTGCCGATCGACGACAGCAATCTGGTGGTGAAGGCGCGCGAGGCGCTGCGCAGGCAGGCCGGCCAGCAGAGCACGCCGCCGGTTGCCATCCGGCTGGAAAAGAACCTGCCGGTCGCATCCGGCGTCGGCGGCGGCTCGAGCGACGCGGCGGCGGTATTGCAGGGTCTTATCCGGACCTGGGGGCTCGACATCGGCGAGGCCGAACTGAGCCGGATCGGTCTCACGCTCGGCGCCGACGTGCCGATGTGTCTTGCGGCAAAACCGCTGGTTGCGCGTGGCGTCGGCGACGAGCTGTCGCCAATTGCGGATTTTCCTGCGCTGGCCTTGGTGCTGGTCAATCCCGGCGTCGCCGTCTCCACGCCCGATGTGTTCAATGCACTTGAAAAACGCGACAATGAAGGACTGCCGCCGCTGCCGCGCGGTTTCGATTTCCACGGCGTCCGCAATTGGCTGGAGATCACCCGCAACGATCTTGAGGAACCGGCGCAAGCAATACAGCCGCCCATCGGCAGAGCGCTTTCCCTGCTGAACAGGGCCGGATCTGGATTCTCGCGCATGTCGGGATCCGGCGCGACATGCTTCGGGCTGTTCGAGACCGGCAATGTCGCCAAGCGCGCCGCCGCCGAGATTCGCAGTCGCGAACCGGAGTGGTTTGTCGCCGCGACACGAAGCATCGCTTCGGAGGGGGCCGATGGCCAAAATTGACGAGAGCCGGCCGTTCATCCCGGTGCGCATCGCGGTGCTGACGGTGTCCGATACGCGCAGCCTTGCCGACGACAAATCCGGCCAGACGCTGGCTGATCGCATCGCGGAGGCCGGCCATGTCCTGGCCGCGCGCGACATCGTCACCGACGACCGGGAGAAAATCCGCGACAAGGTGCTGGGCTGGTCGCGCGACGAAGACATCGATGTCGTCATCACCACCGGCGGCACCGGTTTTACCGGCCGCGACGTGACGCCGGAGGCGCTGGAGCCGATCTTCGAGAAGCGCATGGATGGCTTTTCCGAAGTGTTCCACCGCATTTCCTACGACAAGATCGGCACCTCGACAGTGCAGAGCCGGGCGACGGGCGGCGTCGTCAACGCCACCTTCGTCTTCGTGCTGCCGGGCTCGCCCGGCGCCTGCAAGGACGCCTGGGACGGCATCCTGAAACCGCAGCTCGACTACCGCCACATGCCCTGCAACTTCGTCGAGATCATGCCGCGCCTGGACGAGCATTTGCGGCGCGGCAAGGCCGCCTCGTAAACCAAGGCAAAGCCGGCCAAGTGCTGCCTTTGTCAGGCAGAATGGCGGCTGCGCCTTCGAGAGGTCATTTCCTCCGGGTCGTCGGGCGGATAGTCTGTCGCCAAGTCAAGACGGAAGAGATCCAATGAGCGCGCACCGCGGCGGCTGCCATTGCGGCAACATCCACCTGACGTTCGAAACGGGAATCGAGCCGGCCGAGGTGGAGATCCGCGCCTGCCAGTGCGCGTTCTGTGTCCGGCATGGTTCGCGCGCCGCCGCCGATCCGCAGGGCCGATTGATCGTCTCGGTCGAGGACGAGGCGCGGCTGCACCGATACCGGTTCGGATTGCGCACCGCCGATTATCTCATCTGCCGGGACTGCGGCGTCTATGTCGCTGCTGTGACCACCGACGGCGAACCGAGAGCGATCGTCATCGTCAATGCGCTGGATGACCGGCCGCGGTTCAACCGCGAGCCGGTCCCAATGGACTATGATGCCGAGAACAAAGAGGGTCGCATTGCCCGGCGGCAAGCGCGCTGGATGCCGGTCGAGATCCGCTCCGGCCTCAGCGGATGACCGGTTCGCCGTGGAAGCGGCGGCGCGAGGGCGGCGAGACGCCGAAGCCGACCTCCATCATCAGCCGTGGCGTGGTGGACGGCACGGTGCCCATGTGGAAGCCGAACGGGTCCTCGACGAAGCCGAGGCCGGCCTCGCCGGTCAGCGTGACCGGGCTGTCGTCGCCATAGACCTTGAGCACGTCTTGCGCCGGATGGCCGACCAGCAGCGTCAACTGGTGCTTGAGGCTGCGCCTGTTGTGGCTGCCTTTGACATAGACATGCGGGCCGGTGCCGGCATCGCAGGGCTTGAGATAGAAGAAGAATTTCAGCATCCGCCAGTCGTCGAGATCGAAATGATATTTGCCGAGCGAGGCAAGGTTCTTGTCGGCGTCGGAAGCCTCGCCGGTCGGAAAGCTCCACCAGACACGCGTGGTGATCAGCTTTGCCTGCCCGCCCAGATAGTGCTGGGCGATGTCGAGCAGCAGCGGGTCGTTCTGGATGGCGAGTGCCGCCTTGCAGCCGAGGATGCGCTCGAAATAGTGTCCGCTGAGCAAAGAGCGGCCGAACCGCTTCTCGGCTTCTGCGTGTTCTCCGGGCATGAATTCGAGCCGGCGGTCGAAATTGCCGAAGCACGGCGTGCTCTGAGCAAAGCTGGCGATCTCTTCGTGGATTGCCTGCGGCAGGACCAGTCCGGAGAACAGGCCATCGGTGCGCAGCGCCGCGACGATCGACTTGAGGTCGACGCCCCTGAACATCGTCGCTCCGGCACTCTGCGCGGGGCGCGCGGCTTTGGCGCCAAGCCAGTGCAGCTTGCGCGCCGGCATGGTGCGGGCAAGCACGAACATCGGCAGCCATGCGGGATTTTCGCGCAGGTCGGACAGATAGGTCGGGATACGCACCGCAATGCGGCGGAGCAGGCTGCCGTTGCGGGCAATGGCTTCCAGACTGGGGGCGCCGGATTTGTCAGGGGACGAAAGGTTCATCGGGGTCCTCAGATATGAACGGCAGCAACGACGACGCGGCGCTTGCTTACCGCTCCGGCACTACCCAAACCCCGATATCCCGCATCAACGGAATGCTAATCCCGCGTCAGCTTTTGTGCAATGCACAATAGCTTTTTGCGGCGAAAAAGAGGGATGGTGCTGCGACCGTGCCAATGCGGATGAGACGCCGACGCTGCCCCTCATCCGCCCTTCGGGCACCCTTCTCCCTGGGAACGGGAAAAGGGAGAAACATCACTTCTTCGGCGCCAGCCAGATTTCGGCGTCGAGCCGCCTGGTGGCGAGACCGCGCGCAAGGGCTTCGGCGCTGTGCGCGTTCTTCGACAGGGCAGCGGCCTGGCGCTTGCTGATGACCAGCCCTTCGGCCAGCGCCCGGTTGCCCGAAAACACCCGTGACAGGAACGGCGTGCGGCTGCCGCGCGCACGGCAAAACCGCGCCGGCATGGTTTGCCGCGCCGTGTGAGCGACAACGTCGTCGATCCAGCCCTCCGCCAGCCTTGCGCCGGGTTCCAGAAACAGCAGCCAGTCACCCTTCGCCTGCTTGATTCCCGCGGCAATGCCGCCGGCCACGAAGTGGCAACCGGCATGATCGGCAACCCGATGCGTCTGGTCGGTCGAGCCGGTGTCGCAGACGATGACATCGCGCACCACGCCCTCGACCGCGCCGCCGATCAACGAGGCGAGCGTGCGGGCAAGGCCTTCTTCGTCATCCCGGGTTTCGATGAGAACGCTGAGCATTTTTAGCCGAATAGCGGAAAGCCCGGCGCAGCGCCAGTTTTGCATGGCCCAACGAAAAAGTTCTTGCTTTGTTCTCATCAGCGAAATAGGATTATTTTCATGAACAGAGCGATTCGACAGCCAGCCGACAGTCCTTGGGAAAGGGCCAAAATGGAACATATCGTGCGTGCGGACATTGCTGCTTTCGGAGCAGGGCGAGCCGAGATGGCCAATGCGATGATCGAACAGAGCGGCATGCGCGTCCGTCCGGATCGCAACCGCGGCCGTTCCGCGGGCATCAACCCGTCCGGCCGGTTCGAGCCGGTCAGCCGGCATGTGTTCGACGACGGCTGGAATTCGCTGGAGGAATTGCCGCCGTTCAACACCGAAGTGCAGGTCGAGAAGCCGCGCACCATCATCACCCGCAACGAATCGCCCGACATTTCCTTCGACCGCTCGATCAACCCCTATCGCGGCTGCGAGCATGGCTGCGTCTATTGTTTCGCCCGGCCGACGCATTCCTTCATGGGCCTCTCGCCGGGGCTGGATTTCGAAGCGAAGCTGTTTGCCAAGCCGGATGCGGCGCGGCTGCTCGACAAGGAACTGTCGAAGGATGGCTATCAGCCGCGCACCATCGCGATCGGCACCAACACCGATCCCTACCAGCCGATCGAGAAACAATACCGGATCATGCGCGAGATCCTCGAAGTGCTGGAGGCGCGCGGCCATCCGGTCGGCATCGTCACCAAATCCCATCTGGTGACGCGCGACATCGACATCTTGTCGCGCATGGCCGAACGGGGCTTGGCCAAGGTGGCGCTGTCGGTGACAACGATGGACCGCATGCTGGCGCGCACCATGGAGCCACGCGCGTCGACGCCGACCAAGCGGCTTGAGGCGATCCGGCAGCTTTCCGATGCCGGCATCCCGGCCTCTGTCATGGTGGCGCCGATCATTCCCGGCCTGACCGACCAGGAGATGGAGCGCATCCTCGATTCGGCACGCGCCGCAGGCGCCCGCGAGGCCGGCTATGTCATCCTGCGCCTGCCGCTCGAGGTGGCGCCGATCTTCAAGGACTGGCTGCTGCGCCATTATCCCGACCGCTACCGGCACGTGATGTCGCTGATCCGTTCGATGCGCGACGGCAAGGACTATGATTCGGAATGGGGCAAGCGGATGAAAGGCGCCGGCCCCTATGCCTGGCAGATCGGCCGGCGCTTCGAGATCACGGCCAAGCGGCTCGGCCTCAACGCCGAGCGGCGCACGCTCCGAACCGACCAGTTTGTCGCCGCCGCCAAGGCGACCGAGCAGCTGATGCTGCTCTGAGAGTAGCGCCTGCCCTGCCCTCGTGGTTGGCAGGCGACCCAAGAATCCCGTCCGGCCTGTCCCCCGGCCTGCAGACGGTGCCCTCCCGGTCTTGCCCCACTCGACCTTGGAGGGACTTGCGGAGAATCGGAGCCGATGCGAACCTCGCCGCAACATGGCTCGCGCGCGTTCCGATTCTCCGCTTCTTTTCGAAATCGTCGAAAAGCCCGACTTCTCCTTCGAGACGAAGGCGATGGCTGAAGGCCTTTGGCCGGTGGCAGGCATGGACGAGGCCGGCCGCGGTCCGCTGGCCGGGCCGGTGGTGGCGGCGGCGGTGATCCTCGATCCCGCCAACATTCCCGACGGGCTAGACGATTCCAAACGGCTCAACCATTTGCAGCGCGAGGCGCTGTTCCTGAAAATCCTGGGGTCAGCGCTCGGCGTGTCGATGGCCTCGGTCAGCGCCGAAGGCATTGACGGCAGCAATATCCTCAAAGCCAGCCTGGAAGCCATGCGCCGCGCCCTTGCCGGCCTGCCGATCCAGGCAAAGCTGGCGCTGGCCGATGGCCGCGATGTGCCGCCGGGTCTCCTCTGCGAAGGCCGCGCGCTGATCAAGGGCGACCAGCGCTCGCAATCGATCGCCGCCGCCTCGATCGTCGCCAAGGTGATGCGCGACCGCATGATGTGCGGCTGCGGCAGCCATCACGAGCGCTACGGGTTCGAGGTCCATATGGGCTACGCCACCGTGCGGCACCGCACCGCGATCGAAGCGCATGGGCCGGTGGCAAGGCTGCACCGGGCATCATTCGCGCCGTTCAGGCTGGGTGGAGTTGAGGTGGTTGAGGAAGAGAGCTTCGCCGGGTTGGAGTAATGGTAATCTCCCCCCTTGAGGGGGAGATGGCCGGCAGGCCAGAGGGGGTCGCCGCGCGTGAAGCGCTAGCCCTTCTTCGCAGCAGAATGCGTCGCGCCCGGTCGAACGGACCCCCTCTGTCGCCTTTGGCGACACCTCCCCCTCGAGGGGGGAGATCAGGCGCACCGCCTTCGCCAATCTCCGTCGCCGCTCAACAAAAAAGCCGCCAGGTTGCCCGGGCGGCTTGATGTCAGCGAGTTAACCCCGCTCAGTTCAGCCTGGCCTTCACGTCCTGCAGCGCGGACTTGAAAAGATCCGCGCCGGCCTTGGCGTCGATCTTGCCGGCGAGCAGCGTGCGGGCCGCCTCGACGGCGATGTCGACGGCGCTGGCGCGCACTTCGGCGACGGCTTCGCGCTCTGCCTGGCCGATCTTCTGCTCGGCAAGCGCAGTGCGGCGGGTGACATAGTCTTCGGTCTTCTTGTGCGCCTCGGCGGCAAGCATGTCGGCCTCGCGCTTGGCGGCAGCGACGATGGCTGCGGCCTCCTGCTCGGCTTCCTTGCGCTTCTTCTGGTATTGGCCGAGCAGTTGCTGGGCCTCTTCGCGCAACCGGCGGGCTTCCGCAAGCTCGTCGCTGATCTTGGTCGCGCGGGCGTCGAGCGACTTGGCGATCAGGCCCGGCACCTTGATGTAAACGGCAACGCCGAGGAAAATGACGAGGGCAACCGTTGCCCAGAGCGTTGCGAGAGATGTGGCGTCCATAATGTGCTCCTCACCGGGCCACGGATTTGACCGCAGCCAAGATCTCGGCCTTGCTGGTCTTGCCGCCGACAAGCGCATCGACGATGGCTGAAGCGGTGTCCTCGGCAATCGTGCCGACTTCCTTCATGGCGTTGGCCTTGATGGAAGCAATGCTGGCCTCGGCCTCGCCGAGCTTCTTGTCGAGGGCGGCCTCGACCTTCTTGCGGGCAGCCTCGGCTTCAGCCTTGGCAGCGTCGTTGGCCTGCTGCCCGATCGCGTTGGCCTTGGCCTTGGCTTCCGCCAGTTCCTGCTCGTAAGCGGCAACGGCGGCGTCGGCCTCGCCCTTCAGCCTGGCGGCCTGGTCGAGGTCCTGCGTGATGCGATCGCTGCGGACGTCGATGATGCCGCCAAGGCGCGGCATCACCACCTTCTTCAGGAACAAATAGAACAGCCCGAACGTGATCGCCAGCCACAGAAGCTGGGACGGAAACGTCGCCGGATCGAATGGCGGGAACGTGCCGTGCGCCTCGGCAGGCACGCCGGTGCCGGAATGCGTGTCGCCTTCCGTACCGGTATGGGCGCCTTCAGCGGCGGGTGCGGACTCTTGCGCAAACGCAGATGTCACGAACATGGACTATCCCCTGATATCAGGCATGGCCGCAGGAATGCGGCCAGCCAATTCTTCCCAATGCTCGTCCGACCAATAATTGGCCGAACAGGGGCTCAGCCGAACAGGGCGAGAAGCGCGATGAGAAGCGAGAAAATGCCCAGAGCTTCGGTCACGGCGAAGCCGAAAATCAGGCGGCCGAACTGGCCATCGGCGGCCGACGGATTGCGCAGGGCGCCCGCCAGGTAGCTGCCGAAGATGTTGCCGAGGCCAATGCCCGCGCCGCCCATGCCCAGGCAAGCGATACCGGCGCCGATGTACTTTGCTGCTTCTGCGTCCATTTTAAACTCCTTTGGATCTGTAATTCGTTGCAATTCCATCCGGCGAAAGATGCCGGAAATTCTAGGTCAGTGCCCGGGATGCAGGGCGTCGTTCAGATACATGCAGGTCAGCACCGCAAAGACGTAGGCCTGCAGGAAAGCGACCAGCAATTCCAGCGCGGTCAGCGCGACTGCCATGGCCAGCGGCAACACCGAACCGGCAACGCCGACGGCGCCGAGCGCGCTCAGGCTGACGACGAAGCCCGAAAACACCTTCAGTGTGATGTGGCCGGCCAGCATGTTGGCGAACAGACGAACCGAGAGGCTGACCGGGCGCGACACGAAGGAGATCACTTCGATCAGCACCACCAGTGGCAGCAGGAACACCGGAACGCCATGCGGCACGAAGAGCTTGAGGAAACCCAGACCGTGCTTCGTGAAGCCGTAGACAACGACGGTTCCGATCACCAGGGCTGCGAGGCCGAAGGTGACGATGATGTGGCTAGTGACGGTGAAGAAGTACGGGAAAAGGCCAAGCAGGTTGGCGACCAGTACGAACATGAACAACGAGAACACGAAGGGGAAGAACTTCATGCCCTGCGTTCCGGCGGCGTCGCGCAGCATGTTGGAGACGAACTCGTAGCCCATTTCCGAAACCGACTGCAGGCGCCCGGGAACAAGGCTGCGGCTCGAGGTCGAGAGGTACAGAAACGCCGATGCGACGAGGACGGTCGCGACCATGAACAGGGACGAATTGGTGAAGGACAGGTCATAGCCTCCGATGTTGATCGGAATCAGCTTGACGATATGGAACTGGTGGATCGGATCGACCTTGTCAGCAGCCATTTACATCCCCGTCAAAGCCGCGAACGGCCTTAAGTGTCCTTGTGCGCCGTTGGCGGCGCCATTTCATTCTTTCGGATCGTGCGACTTCTCGCTTTTTCCGAATTCCGCCACAACACCTGACGAACGCAGGACATTGAGCACGCCGGCGCCAAAGCCCAGCAACAAGCCGACGACCAGACCCCATGGCGAGGTTCCCGCCACACGATCCAGAAACCAGCCAAGGCCCACACCCACCACTATCCCGGCGATGAACTCGCTGGACAGCTTGAGCGCCTGGCCATATCCGGCCGTCGCTTTCGCGCCGTCATTCCCCTCGAGCTGATCCGGCCGTCTTGTCGCAAGCGATGCTCCAAGCTCACGCCGGCGGCGTTCGAGATCTTCGTCGCGGATGTCGGCCTCGTGCTTGCTGCCGCGGCCGGTTTCTCCGGTTCCGTCTGGCCCGTTCTTGTCGGCCATCGTAACCCCCCTGCCCGGTCAGACCGTCACCGTCCGTCCGCTTCTAAAGTCGCCGGCAACATAGTTAGAGGGTTTGCGCCCGTCAAGCCACGGGCGGGACTTCAAAGCCATGTATTTTTTCTATTGGAATCAACCACTTGGCGAGGTGCGACATCGTGCCCGGCACTATCGGGTCGGCACATGCCCCGAATCCGTCCGGCGACCGCTGTCCGATTTCGGCTTCCAGGGCCTTTGCGGTTCGTTTGCGACAGGCAAGCCGAAGGGCTCAGCTCCAGCCGCCGCCATACGTGCGGTAGAAGATATGCAGGCCGATCTTGGTCATCTTCTGCATCGTGCGCGCCCAGCCCGGATGGACGTAGTTGGCGTAGTAGTGGGTCGATGAGCCGACTTCGGGAATGAATATCTTGCCGGCGGTGACCGCCATCGCGACGTCCTGCGCGGTCTTGTAATGGGCGGGGCTCTCGATGCGCTTCTTGCGGCCGTCGCAGGCGAAGGAGAACTGGCAGCGGTTCAGCCAGTTGTCGTTCTGGTAGACGACGCCGCAAATCGAGTTCGGATAGGCCGGATTGCGGACGCGGTTGAGAATGACCTGGGCGACGGCGGCCTGGCCGCGCACGGATTCGCCGCGCGCCTCGAAATAGATGCCGTTGGCGAGGCAGGCCTGCTCCTTCGTGGAGAAGACGCTGGCCGGCAGCGGGTTCTGGATCCACGAGTGGTCACCCTTGGCCATCGGCGGAATGAAGCGCCCGCTGCTCGGCTCCTCGTCCTGCAGCAGCGCTTCGAAGGGTGAGGCCTTGGCGTAATCGGGTTCGGCCTGGGCATAGGCGGTGGCCAGCACGTCCGGTCTGTCATTGTTGACCAACGCGGCAAGCATGGCCGGCACGCCGGGATCGGGCTTCTTGTCCACGTTGGTGTGGAAGGCCTGGGCGATCTGGATTTCCTTGCCCTTGATGCCGGGCTTGGCGAAGGCGAGCTTCAGGCCGCTGTCCATGCTCGGCCGCAGCAGCGAGGAGGTGCGCTGAAAGATCGAGCCGGCATTGAAGTTCTTCGGCGGCGCCACCGGCGAGACCTGGATGATGCGGCCCTTCTTGTCGGCGCGCATGATGCGGTCCTCGTCGGGCGTGATGCCGGCGACATTGCCCTTGCCGCGAAACGAGACCTTGCCGACGCCGGGCAGGCGCACGCCCGAGCCCGAGAGCGAACCGGTGGTGACGGAATCGATGAAAGGCATTTCGGCGGCATGAACCGAGCCGGCGACGGAGCGCTCGACATAAGAGTTCCAGCGGGTGCCCGAGGCTTCGAGGCCGGAAATCAAGCTGCCCATGTCCTGGTAGGCGACGACAGTTGGAAAGCCGATCCAGATGCCGAGCCCGATGACCAATGGCGATACGAAGGAACGTTTTTTCTCACCGGCGGCGGCGGCCAGCCGCTTCAGGACACGTCGATGCACGGGGAACTCTCCAGAAACGCCACTGAGCCACTGGAGAGCCAAAGTGAAGCATTAACCTTGATGCGGGGTTAACGCGGTTGATCGTGTTTTTCCGAAGCGGCCCGAAATGGGACGCCGTTTGCCGACCGGCCAACCCGTCAGTTCGGCCGCAGGAAAATTGGCCATGCAATCAAGGCGCAGAGCGCGCCCACCAGCCAGACGCCAGGCCACGACCAGACAAGCAGCAAAGCCGGAATGGCGGTCGGCACCACGAAGAAGGCGATGAAGACGAAGCTGTTGGCAAGACCGAGCGCGGTTCCGGCGCGGCTGGCGCCGGCAAGCGTGGCGAGTTCGGTGTAGGCGACGCCATGCCAGGCGGAGACCGAAATGCCGGCAACGACCAGCAGCACGGCAATCGCCGGGATCAACGCGGCATGGGCGTCTGGCGTGGCTCCTGCCGCCAGGACCAGCAGGCCGACGGCCGCGAAGCCAAGCGCGCTCGTCATGCTGCAGAGGCGCAGGAACCAGCGGCGGTTGCCATGGCGGTCGGTGAAGCGGCCGCTCCAGACGCGCATCACCATCGCGCCGGTCTGCACCGCGGCAAGGCTGGCGCTGATCGTGAGCGTGGCCATGCCGGCGAAATCGTGCAGGAAAACGGAGGCGAAGGTGAGCACCGCCACTTGCGGAAAGCAGAGCAGGCCGATGGCGGTGGCGATGCGCCAGACCTCGACATTGCGCAGCGGCGCCGGACCGCCCGACTTTGCCATGGCCATGCTGCCGGCATTGTCCAGTTCCGGCGGCTGGTGCAGCCATCGCAAGGCAAACAGCGCAGAGACGGCGTTCATGGCGGCCAGCAGCCCGAAGACCGCCGCGAAACCGTGCACCGATGCCAGCGACGGCAGGACCAGCGCGCCGAGCCCGCCGCCGAGCGGCACCGCGGTCTGCCTGATGCTCATGGCAAAGCCACGTTCGCCTTCATGGAACCAGGCCATGATGGCGCGGCCGCTGGAACCGTTGACGCTGCCGCCGAGCAGGCCGGCGACCAGAAGGCATGCGGCCAGCATTGCGACGCCAGGCACATAGGTCACTGAGGGCACGATGAACAACGCCATCAGGGCGAGCCACGCCGCGGTCGCACCAAGGCCGGTCAATAGCACGCCGCGATCGCCCCAGCGGTCGGTGAGCAGACCCCAGGGCAGTTCGCTCAAGGCGACGCCCAGTCCGAGAAGGCCGACGACCAGGCCGAGATTGCCATTGCTCAAGTGATAGCCCGACCGCAGAAACACCGCCGCCGCCGGTATGCCGGCGAAGGTTGCGGAGAAACTGGCATTGGCGGCAACGCCGATGCCAAGCACCTTCCAGCGATGATTGGCGCGAAATCGTTCAGCCTTCGACGTGACGGCCGCGGCTCGGCCAACCCGGCCTGGCTCACAATTTGCGTCGGCAATCGACATGGCGGGACTCCTGTTGATGCCCTTTCGGGACCTTGACGCCTCGTCTTTACCGCCATAACTTCATCCCGAATATCGGGAAGTTTTTGACAATTGTTCCCGAAAAACAGGATCGTTATGATGCGCCGCGTAACCTTCGACCTCGAAGTCCTCCGAAGCTTCGTCACCGGCATGGAACTCGGCAGCTTCGCCAAGGCCGCCGACCGGCTTGGACGCTCGACCTCGGCGGTGAGCGCGCAACTGAAGAAGCTGGAGGACCAGGCGGCGACGCCGATCTTCCGCAAGTCGGGCCGCGGACTGGCGTTGACCGAAGCCGGCGAAACCATGCTCGGCTACGCCAGGCGGCTGCTCGAGTTGAACGACGAGGCTGCCTCGGCCATCCACGACGTGGAACTGGAAGGCTGGGTCAGGCTCGGCCTGCAGGAGGATTTCGGCGAGGCGGTGCTGCCGGAGGTGCTCGGACGCTTCGCCCGCGCGCACCCCAAGGTCAAGATCGAGGCGCGGATCGGGCGCAGCTATGAACTCGCCGAGCGGATCACATCAGGCAATCTCGACATTGCGTTGGCCTGGGACAGCGGCCAGGCGCTGCCTTACAGCCGGCATGTCGGCGACGCGCAATTGCGCTGGATCGGGCCGGCCAAGCTGATCGAGACCAGGCTGCGCGAGGGCGAGGCGCTGCCGCTGGTGGCGCTGGAAGCGCCGTGCCTGCTGCGCACGGTGACGACGGAAACACTCGACCGCGCCGGCCTGCCATGGCGGATGGCCTTCTCCAGCCCCAGCCTTGGCGGCATCTGGGCGGCGGTCGCCGCCGGCCTCGGCCTGACCATCCGCACCGATATCGGCCTGCCGGCCAATGTCAGGGCGATGGCGCCGCAAACGCTGGGCTTACCCGCGCTGCCGACCATGGCGCTGGTGCTGCACCAGAAAGACGCCGAACTGGACCCGGTGGCGGCGCGGCTGGCGGATATATTGTGGCACGCGGCGGTGGCGGCGCTGCCGCAGGACGAGCGGTTGAGAGAGGTCGCTTAGACGGAAGCGGCTGTCCAGCGTAGCGTTCCGTCACACCCCCCTCTGTCCTGCCGGACATCTCCCCCGCAAGGGGGGAGATTGGATCTCGCGAATGCTTTCGCCAATTTTCAACGTTGCAAGAGAGGCTCCAAAGACGAAACGACTGATCTCCCCCTTGCGGGGGAGATGCCCGGCAGGGCAGAGGGGGTGCTGTCCCGCCAATCTTGCGGAGAATTCCGCAACCGTCACCGCTCACTTGCGCTTGTTCGCTCTCCCCGCGAACGGGTTGTCCGAAGTCCGCAGCGCTATCCGGATCGGCACGCCAGGCATGTCGAAGGCTTCGCGCAGGCTGTTGGAGAGATAGCGGACATAGGATTGCGGCATCGCATCCGGCCGCGAGCACTGGACGACAAAGCCAGGCGGCCGCGTCTTGGCCTGGGTGACGTATTTTACCTTGAGCCGGCGTCCGGCGACGGCGGGCGGCGGATGATGCGCAAGAATGCTTTCCAGCCAGCGGTTGAGCTTGCCGGTGGAAACGCGGCTGTTCCACACCTTGTGCGTCTTGATGACGGCATCCATCAGCTTGTCGAGGCTGCGCCCGGTCTCGGCCGAAACCGTCACCGCCTGGATGCCGCGCACTTGCGGCAAAAGCCGTGTGGTCTTTTCGCGCAATTCGGCCAGCAGTTCCTGCGGATTGTCGATCAGGTCCCATTTGTTGAAGGCGATGACCGGCGCCCTGCCCTCGCGGATGATCAGGTCGGCGATCTGGAGGTCCTGCTTCTCGAATGGGATGGTGGCGTCGAGCACGATGATGACGATCTCGGCAAAGCGGATGGCGCGCAGACCGTCCTGCACCGACATCACTTCCAGCTTTTCGTGGATCCTGGCCTTGCGGCGCATGCCGGCAGTGTCGAACAGTTTTAGCCGGCGGCCATGCCAGTCCCAGTCGACGGAGATGGAATCGCGGGTGATGCCGGCTTCCGGGCCGGTCAGCAGCCGCTCCTCGCCGATCAACGCGTTGATCAGCGTCGACTTGCCGGCATTGGGCCGGCCGACGACGGCGATGCGCATCGGCTTGGTGTCGTCATAGGCGGGTTCGGCGTCGGGATCGGTGATGTCCTCGCCGATCAGCACCTCGCTGGCGGCGACGTCCTCGGCCTCGTCTTCTTCCTCGCCGAAGGCGCGGTCTTTGCCCAGCGCCTCGATCACCGCGTCGCGCAGATCGGGCATGCCCTGGCCATGCTCGGCCGAGACCGGGATCGGCTCGCCCAAGCCCAGTTCCCACGCTTCCAGCATGCCGCCCTGGGCGCCCTTGGCCTCGGCCTTGTTGGCGACCAGCACGACCGGCTTGCCGGACTTGCGCACGATCTCGGCAAAGGTGCGGTCGTCGGGCAAAAGCCCGGACTTGGCGTCGATGGTGAAGAAGATCAGGTCGGCTTCGCGGATGGCGATCTCGGTCTGCGCGCGCATGCGGCCGGGCAACGTCGAGGCGGCGGCGTCTTCGAAACCGGCGGTGTCGATGACATCGAAATGCAGATCGTAGAGTTTGGCCGCGTGGACGCGACGGTCGCGGGTGACGCCCGGCGTGTCGTCGACAAGCGCCAGCTTCCGTCCCACCAATCGGTTGAAAAGCGTCGATTTGCCGACATTGGGCCGGCCGATAATGGCGACTTTGAAGCTCATCCGGCTATCCATATCATCGCCCAAACCGCAGCGCGCCCTTGGGTCAGGCCCGAGGGCAGGCTTTGGGCGATGCGTATCATGACGCGCCCGAGCCGCGGATCAATTCCGACATCAGCGTCGCCCGCTGGCGCGCGTTGCGCGGGGCGCCGTCATCGGCGGCGATCTGGTCGAACAGTTTCAGCGCATCCTGGGTCTTGCCTTCCTTCCAGGCGGCAAGGCCGAGCGCTTCGCGCGCCGTGTGGCGCAGCGTGTTGTTGTCGGCGGTCAGCGCCTCGACGCGGCTGGAGACGTCGGCGAAGGAGCCGTGGTCGACGAGCAGCAGGGCTGCCCGCAGGCGCGCCATGTCGCGAATGCCCTGCGGAATGGCGGTGTCGGCGGCGACGCCATCGAAATCCGCGACGGCAGCGGCAAAGTCGCCCTTGTCGGCCTTGACGGTTGCCGCGCGCATGCGGGCGAGCAGCGGATAGGCGCCGTAGCCATCCTTTTCCAGCTGTTCGAGCGCGGTCAGCGCCTCGTCGCTCTTGCCGTCATTGGCAAGCTTCAGCGCCTGCGAAAACGCATCGCCCGAGCGGTTGGCGCGGGTCTCGTCCCAATAGCGGTAGCCGACGAAGGCGGCGGTGCCGAGCACCACCAGGACGGCGAGGACAAGGATCGCCGGGCCGAAACGATCCCAAAGCACCTGCGCCTTTTCGCGACGGATCTCGTCGTTGACTTCGCGGATAAAACTGTCGTCGGACATCAATCAAAACCATTGCTGCCCCAACAGGGGCGCTTCTTGAGCCCGCGTTTTAGCGAAATTTCGCGGGCATGGAAGGGGCTCGGCAGGAAAATCGGCTAATCGCCAGGCGCATAGCTGCCGACATTGATCGCACCCACGCCACATTTTGCCGATAGCCGGCTTGGACTGCCTCAGATCAAGCCCAGATTGCCGATGCCACGTTTGTCCCGCGTTGTTGCGTTTTCCTCAGCCGTGCTTGCCATGGCGGGCACTGCTTTCGCCGACCCGCCGGCGCCGCCTGCCCCGGCAAAGCCGAAGCAAATCGTCATCATCTCGTTCGACAGCGCCCGGGAGATCTCGCAATGGCAGCGCAGCCGGGCACTGGCCAAGCGCACCGGCGCGCATTTCACCTACTTTCTGTCCTGCGTGTTCCTGTTGTCGCAGCAGACGCGCGCCGAATACACCGCGCCGGCCAGGTCCGCGGGCAAATCCAACATCGGCTTTGCCGTCTCGAAGCAGGAAGTCGCGGACCGACTCGACCAGATCGGGCTTGCCGCTGCGGAGGGCCATGACATTGCCAGCCATGGCTGCGGCCACTTCGACGGCAAGGACTGGAGCAAGGCCGACTGGCTGAAGGAATTCGCCTCGTTCGGGCGCATTCTGGAGAACGCCTATACGATCAACGGCATGGCGCCCGAGCCGGCGGGCTGGCACGCCATTGCCCACGCCGTTGTCGGCTTTCGCGCACCCTACCTCTCGACCGGCAAAGGGCTCTACGAGGCCCTGGGTGAAGCCGGCTACCACTATGACGCCAGCGGCGTTTCGAATGGCCCGGTCGAGCCGCCGACCGGCGGCGGCCTGACCCGCTTTTCGCTGCCACAGATTCCGGAAGGCCCGAACTCAAGGCCGGTGATCGCCATGGACTACAATCTTTATGTCCGGCATTCCGGCGGCTTCGAGCGGCCGAGCCAGGCAGCCGAGTTCAGCGATCGGACCTACCAGGCCTTCCGCGCCGCCTTCGACAAGCAATATCAGGGCAAGCGCATCCCGCTGGTGCAGAGCTTCCACTTCACCTTGATGAACAACGGCGCCTACTGGAACGCGCTGGAGCGCTTTGCCGACGAGGCGTGCGTGAAAGCCGACGTCGAATGCATCAGTTTTCGCGATTATGTGCAGCGGCAACGTGGTAGCGAGAGGCAGGCGGCGGTGGGCGGCTGAGCCGCCAACCGTCTGTGCAAATAGGATCAAGCCGGGTCGGGTTCCTTTGCCTGTTCCTGACGCTCCATGAAGTGGCGGTCAATGTCGGGCAGCGGCTCGCCGCGAATCGTCGCCTCGAAGGCGCGAAGGCGCTTGTGAACTGACAGAAGCTCGACAATCGTCGACCAAGAATTGACGAGATACTGGAATGAGTTGGTTACCTGACTGAAGGCTGAACTGACCTGGTTGATGAGACCCAGCGTCAGCGTTCCAGCGATCATGGAAGGCACCATCAGGAAGTAGGAGAAGACGTTGTTGGTCTGAAGATAAAGATAGCGGACCACGTTGAAATACACATAGTGGAAATACAGGCGAAAGTAGTTTTGCCGCACACTCGCAAACAGCTCCGCGACGGTCTGCGGCTGCGCCCGGACCGGATCGTCCTCACCGTAGACGAGTTCCTTGCGATATGCTGCCTCGACGCGCTGGTTACGAAACTGCAAGCCAGGAAGCTTGATGCCTGCGGTCGCAATGATGACTGTACCGAAGACTGCCCAGAAGATCGCAGCCAAAACCAGCGGCTGAGGAACATGACCGATCAATGGCAACTCTGTGACATGCTTAGAATAACTGAGCAGGATCGGCATGAAAGCGATAAGCGTCATGATGGAATCGACGAAGCTAGTGCCAAGGTCTTCCATTATCTTGGAAAACCGCATCGTGTCTTCCTGCACACGCTGTGCAGCGCCCTCAATATGGCGCAGCTTCGGCCAATAGGACATGTAGTAATTGTTCATCGCAGTGCGCCAGCGAAACACCCAGTGGCTGACGAAGAAGTTTGTCAAAACGAACACGGTAACCGCGACAAGAGCGATACCGAGGAAAGTGATTATTTGAGCGTAAAGATCAGCCTCGGTTGCCTTGACCGTTTTGCTCACGATGCCCTGAATGAGGTCCCAGAATGGTCCATACCATGCGTTGATCGCCACGCTTACCTGCACCTGAAAGTAGGTCGTGAACAGGAGCAGCGAACTGCCGAGGATAGACCATTGGTCCCACGGGTGCGGAGAATACCAGTGCCAGAAGCCATAGAATATCAAAACGCCAAGCGCATAGTAGATGTAGAACCAGAGGAACGGAGGCGACCAGAACACCGAGACGCCTATGATGGGCGGCGCGTCGGCAAGAGCCGGAGGCAAGCCGAGAAACGCGCCAAGCTGGTCAGCACCGAGGAACCAGGCTGCCACGAGAACCGCAGTCCAGACGACGGCCGAGATGAAAAACAGCTTCGGCTGCGGGAAGAAGGATACGAACACTGTGGCGAATTCCTCGGTCGATGCGCAAATCAGCGGGGTTTAGCGGGCATAAAGTCACACATTAGGTGGAAAGCAAATGCCCGTGCCCGATGCCCGGCATCGAGCAAGACCACAATCATGGCGATTTTGGCGCGGCCGACCAGGTGATCCCAGCAGATACCAGCAATACGCCAGCAGCGACGATCGAGGCGAGGAAGAAGTTGCCCGAGGCTTGCGCCAGCAGGCCAGCGACGATGGGGCCGACGATCTGGCCGATGCCGAAGGACGCGGTCATCAGAGCGAAGATGCGGCGCGGCGCCTGCGGCACGAGCTGCCTTGCCGTCTGCAGGCCGAGTGCTGTTATGGCGATGAAGGTGCCGCCGAGCAGGACTCCCGCGAGCAATGGCCCGGCGGCGGCGCCGATGGCGACGCTGGCGGTGACGCCGACCACTTCGACCAGGCAGCCCAAGGCATAGGCGGCATAAAGCCCGATCCGTGCCGCTACCTTCTGCCACAGCCAGACCGAGGGGAAGCCGGCAAGGCCGGTGACCATCCAGACGCTTGCCTCGAAGACACGGCCGCCGCCGCCCTGGCGCACGATGGCGACCAGGAAGGTCGCCGTCACCACATAGCCGAAGCCGAACAGGCCGTAGGCAACGATGACTTTTGCCAACGACCGGTCCCTCGGCAGTGCCGGTTCGCGGTCGGCCACGCCGCTGCCAGGTGCGGTGCCGCCGGCGAGCAGGGCGACGAGCGCAAGGCCGCCGGCGGAAATCGCTGCCGACCACAGCCAGCCCGAAGCCCAGCCGGCATGTTCGGTGACCAGAACCGCCATCAGCGCTGAGGATGCCGCGATGCCGAGGCCGACGCCGCCGAAATGCAGCGCCTGCAGGTCGCTTCTGTTGGCGGCTGCCAGGTGACCGAAGACGATGGAGGCCATGAACACCATGACGAAGGCGCTGGCGAGACCGGCAAGGAAACGGATGAGGATGAAGGCCGTCATCGTTTCGGTCAGTCCCATCAGGGCGGCGAGCGCAGCACTGGCGGCAAGGCCGCCAAACATCAGCAGCCGCTCGCGCCCATGCGCCCAGCCGCCGGCCGCCGCAAGCGCGCCGACGAGGTAGCCGAGGTAGTTGGCCGACGCGATCCAGCCGGCATCGGCCGGCGACAGATGCAGTTCTTCCATCATTCCGGGCAGGATCGGCGTGTAGACGAAACGGCCAATGCCCATGGCGACGGCCATGGCGATCATGCCAGCGAGAGCAAGGCGTAAGGGCGCGGCGTTCATTGCAGCGCACAATAAGGGTGCTGCCCGGTCAGACCAATCCACTTGCGTTGGGCCAGATCGGTCCGTGCAACGATGGTGGCCGGGCACGAAAGCCCATCTGACGTCGCGCCGCCCCGCCTGCCGGTGTCCAGCCGATAGATGGGTAACACTTTGAACCGGATACATAGGTGACACTTCTCTCCCCCTATGCGTCCGCCGCAGCGCCAAGCGGATTGGTTGGCGCGGCG